>LJUF01000178.1 GCA_001303665.1 Phycisphaerae bacterium SM23_33
CAGGCGGCAGGTCCGAGCGCCGGACCAACTCATCCAGCGGCAATTCCATCGCGGTCAACTGCTTCATGATCTTGGCTTCGATGCACGTCAATTCCACCTCCGGCTTGACCGGTTCGGTGGCGCCGGCGGCCTTGAGCGTGGCGCCGACCCGATCCAGCCGATCCAGGATGTCCTCCAGGTTCTGGACCAGGGCGGCGGCGCCGTCGGCGATGAGCTGATTCGTCCCGGCGCTGAAGGGCGAGTCCACCCGACCGGGCAGGGCAAAGACCTCCTTAGCCTGTTCGACCGCCAGCCGGGCGGTAATCAGCGAGCCGCTCCGCCGGGCCGCCTCAATCACCAGCACGCCCAGCGACATGCCGGCGATCATCCGGTTGCGCTGAGGGAAATTCCCGGCCTTTACGTCGATGCGCATGGGCAGTTCGCTGACGACGGCCCCGCGCCCTTCGTCCAGGATCTGCCGAAAGAGTTTCTGGTTGTCTGGCGGATAAAGTCGGGCCAAGCCGCAGCCCATGACGGCGACGGTCCGGCCTCCGGCGGCCAGCGCCCCGCGGTGGGCGGCGGCGTCGATGCCTCGGGCCCCGCCGGAGATAACAGTAAAGCCTGCCCGGCCCAGCAGTGAGCCAAAGCGTTCGGCCTGCTCCAGGCCGTAATACGTGCACCGGCGGGAGCCGACCACCGCCAGGGCCACGGCGTCGGCCTCGATCAGCTCACCCAGCACGTACAGCACGGGCGGGGCGTCGCCGAGGTGCTTCAGGCCCGGGGGATAGCAGGGGTCCTCCAGGCACAGGATACTCGCCCCCGCTTCTGAGGCGAGGGCCAACTCTTCGTCCACGGCGGCATCATCGACGGCCGCGATGGCCGCGGCCGTCTTGGCGCCGATGCCGTCGACTCGCTCCAGCCCGCCGGGTGAGGCCCGAAAGACACCCTCGACGTCGCCGAAGCGATCCAGCAGTCGGCGGAAGGTCAGTGGGCCCACCCCTTCAGCGAGCCTCAGCCGCAGATACATCCGCCGCTGCAACGAAAGGTCTCTCATCCGCCGCTTCCCTGCTTCAGGAACTGGCCGTACAGACTAACAGGCAGCGGCCTGAAACGCCAGGGCCGGCACCCCGCCCGAGGCATCAGGCCGTCCGCACAGACAGGCCGCTTGCAGAGCCGGCGGCTACTTGGCCGCCGCCGGGGCGGCCCTCACTATGCCTCCGACCAGCGCGTGTTTGAAGCCCAGCAGCAGCGGGCTGGCTATGGCGACCGACGAATACGTCCCGAAGATGACGCCCACCAGCAGGGCGTAGGTAAAGGGCCGGATGCCCGGCCCGCCGCCCACGTACATGGTGACGACGGCGATCAACGTGGTGAAGCTGGTCAGCAAGGTCCGGCTGATGGTCTGGTTGATGGACCGGTTCACGGTGGCCTCGTCGATGCTGGTGAGCTTGCCACGGTTCTCGCGGATGCGGTCGAAGACGACGATGGTGTCGTTGACGGAGTAGCCGATGATGGTCAGGAACGCCGCCACCACGGCCATGTCGATCCGAAAGGGCAGATCGATCAGCAGAGCCTTGCCGACGGCCGAGGCAGCCAGGTAGGTGCTGATCGCCATCATGCCCAGGGCAATCAGAACATCGTGGACCAGGCAGATGACCGCCGCCAGGCCCCAGCGGGCCGAACCGAACCGCAGCCACAGGTACAGAATGATCATCACCCAGCTGAGCACGAAGGCGAACCCCGCCCGCCAGGCCGTCTCCCCGGCGATCGTGGCGTCGAACTCCACCAGCGAGCCGATCGACCGCTCCCGGCCCATCGCGTCGGTAAGCAGCGTCAGCTCATTCGTAGCGAAGTTGTCCCACTCGGGGCGTTGCGTGTGGTAATTGATGTTGGGGTTGAGCACCAGCACGACGAAGGACCTGAAGCCCCCTCCGCCGGGGTCGGCCTCCAGGCCGATCACGCTGGTCTTGTTGAAGCCGAACCGCTCGAAGTCCGGCTGCGTGCGCATGGTGCGGATTCGGTCGGCCAGGTCGGGCTCGGTCAGGGGCGGGCTGACCTTCCGGACCGCGAACATCACCCCGCCGATCATGTCAACGAACTGGTCGCGCAGGCGCGGGCTGACCTTCTCCGCAAACTCGCTGGAGATGTAGGTCATGCCGTCGTTGTCGCCGTCGACCTCGACCCTCAGGTCCGGCACCGGCCCGGACTTCTGCCGCTCGAAGCTCAGGCGGCCGCTCATCTCCAGGTCGGCGCCGAAGGCGGCCTGCACGGCCTGCTTCAGCAGGTCGGCCTTGGCCACGGTGGTGGCCACCTGGAAGGATCGCTCGGGAAGCCGGCTGGCCAGTTCGTCCCGGGTCAGCTTGCCGTCGTTGTCGGCGTCCAGGTAGGCAAAATAAGCCGCCTCGCCCTTGCCGGCCGACCATTCCCCCGCGTCGATGACGCCGTCAGCGTTGGCGTCGAACCGGTCCAGCGCCTCTTTGACCTTTTCGCGATTGACCAGGGTCTCGACCTTGGCCGTCTCGGCAATTCGCTTGAAGGCGTCGGCCTCTTCCTTACCGGGGCTGGCCTGGGTGGCGAGTCTCTCGGCCGCGGCCCGGACCACGCCCTCGACGATGCCCCGCGCCGGCAGGACCTCCTTGCCTTCCAGGTCGTGGATCATCGCCCCGGGCTTGAAGGTCAAGCTCGCCTGCGTCCCGGAGCTGAACTCCAGGCCGAGCACGTCCTTGCCCTGACGCGTCAGCGACACGATGCCCGCCGCCAGCAGCAGCGCCGAAGCCGCCCAGAAGATCCGGCGCTTGGCCATCCAGTTGATCTTCGGCGTGCCGATGAACGCCAGCATGCGGATGCGGCGCTTCACGAAACCAATCTCCACCAGCAGCTGGAAGATCCAGCGCGTCACGACCAGGGCGGTGAACAGGCTGAACATCACGCCTAGCCCCAGTGTAATGGCAAAGCCGCGGACCTCTTCCGTGCCCACCCAGCCGAGGATCAAACAGGTGATCAGCGTGGTGGCGTTGCTGTCCAGAATGGCGCTGGCGGCGTTGGAGTAGGCGTTGCGGATGGCCATGCGCATCGACTGCGTCTTGGCCTGCTCCTCCCGCAGCCGCTCGTAGATCAGCACGTTGGCGTCCACCGCCATGCCAATGGTCAGGATCACCCCCGCGATGCCCGGCAGTGTGAAGACCGCCTCGATAAAGCTCATCGCCCCCAGCACCAGCACCAGGTTCATCACCAGCGCCATGTCGGCGATGGCGCCGGCGGCGAGGTAGTACACCAGCATGAACGCGGCCACGAAGATCAGGCCCCACACGGCGGCCCGGATGCCGGCCCGCCGGTTGTCCGCCCCGATGCTGGGCTCGATGGTCTTCTCGCTGACCGGATCGGGGTTGACCTGCCTCCTGAGGGCGCCGGCGTTGAGCGTCCGCACCAGCTCGTCCACCTCCGTACGCGTGAAATCCCCGCTTTCGATGATGCCTTTATCGTAAATGGTCGCCTGGATGACCGGGGCCGAATAGACCTCGTCGTCCAGGAGGATGGCCATGTACCGGCCCTTGTTGGCGCTGGTGAGCACACCCATGCGCTTGGCGCCGGAAGGGTCAAGGTCGAACCCAACGGCTGGTCTGTTGATGCGGTCCAACGTCGGGCGGGCCGTCAGCTTCCAGGAGCCCTCCTCGCCGGTCTGCAGCATCATGAAATCAGCATCGTGATACAGCAGCATGAACTTCTTGCCGGCGTACTTGGTGATGACCAGATCCGGGCTCAGCCCTTCACCTTCCCCGCGGACGGGGAACCACTGAAAGCGATCGTTTCGGCTTCGTCCGGCCAGGGGGCCCTCCGTGGCCAGTTGTTCCAGGAGTCTCTGATACTCCAGGTCGGTCAGTTCGGTCCCGCGCTGGGCACCCGGCAGGGTCGCGGCGATCCGGAACTCCAGCACGCCCGCCCGGGCGATCATCCGCTTCAGGTCGGCCGGGTCATCCAGCCCCATGCGCCGCTCGGCCCAGCGCTCGTAGGCCGCCACAACCTCCTTCAACTGATGCCGCCGCAGAGGGTAGGTCTCGTACAGCTTGTCCAACTGTTGCTTGTAGTCGCTGGCGCGGGCCTTCCGCCGCTTTGGGATCATCTTCGTGGCCTCGGCCCGGGGCACGTAAAGCGTCAGGGCCAGCCGGAGGCTTTCCACGTTGACGTTGGCCTGGAACAGCTTTCTCTCCACCTCGAAGTAGGCAACGGCGGCGTTATCCACCTCGTCCTGCGCGGCCTGAAGCTGTTGGGGCGTGGCGCTGCCCTTGGCCCTTATCTCGGCCAGCTTCTTCTCGGCCTGCTTCGCGGCGTCGGAGGCCCGGCCGACCTCCCTGAGCGTCTCGGCCCGGGCGCGGGTGAAGTCAGCGATCTCGGCCCGCGCCCCTTCCCGGTCGGGGCCTTGCAGTCCATCGATCTGCCGGAGGAGGCTGCCCTGGAGTGTCTTGTCGATTTCGTCTATGGCCTTTTCCCGTTCGCCGCCTTGCAGGGCGACGATCCGGCGGACCTGACTGCGCTGGACATTGCTCCTTTCCAGCTCCTCCACCCCGCGCAGGTACGCCTCCTTGGCCTTGCGGGCCTCTTCGGTGCCCATGGGCATGCGGACCTCGAAACGGTTGGTCCCCACCGGCTTCCATTCCAGTGAAGCCGTCCCGGTCGGGTCCACGCGTCTTTTCAGGACCCTGATGGCCTGCTGAACCGTCTCGCGACCTTCGTTCTTGCCCAGTTGAACCTCGAAGGTCAGGATGTGCCCGCCTTTCAGGTCGATGCCCTGACGCAGCTCTTTGGCCCAGATGGCATAGATCGCCAGTAGCAGCAACAGCCCCACGAACGCCAATTTCCAGCCGAGATTCTTCGGTTGCATGACAACCTCGTATCCAAGTTCACCATCAGCGGCGAACTATGATCAAAGTCAAGCCCCGGTCCAGCTCCGACCGGGCAGGCCGGCCCGACGGCATCTCCCGCCACGCCGCCGGCGCGCCGGCCCATTCCGCCGAATGGAAACCGCATCGGTCCGGTAAAACCGTTATCGGCAGGACGGCCTTGGGCGACGTTTCATCTCTTATCGGAGTTTCTCCCCAGATTGCTGGCGTCTCTTCGTCGCCGGCGCCGTCGGGGATCACCGCGCCTGGGCTGAAGCTGAAAGGCCACTCGCGTGCCGAAGCGTATCTCCTGGCCCCAACCGCGCCTGCCGGCCAGAGACAGGGCGGCGATGCCTACCGCTACCAGCAGGACCGCCAACGCCAGTAACAACGAGAGATTCTGCGCCTGCATAATCGACTCTCGGCAAAGGGCAATGACGGTTCAGAATCAGTTCCCGGACGCGGCCGCGCTCGGAACGTTCGACGAGGAACCCAGTGGGGCGAAGCCCGAGCCGATTCCCGCCACGATGGGGTTTGGGATTACGCAGGAGGCCCGCGGGATGCGCGCACGGGCGGAGCCGCTAGGCCCACGACGGTCGGGGTCTGCTCCGGCAGGGTCGGGCTCCGCGAAAGGACCCCGGGCTCAGCCGGCGGGTTCAGCACGGCGGCCGGGGGGGCCCCGCGCGCGGGGCGCCGTGGATCGTCAATTACGGCCGGACGGCACGAGACGGCCTTCATCTGGCCCGCGGCCGAATGCAAGCCGAAGCGCAGCTTCACGCCAGCCGCGCTAGCCGCTCGCCACAGCGCTTCCAGGGCCGCGACCAGGTCCCCCTGCACCCGAGCCGAAATCTCCAACCAATGCGCCCGCCCCTCCGAAACAACGCGGACCTGCACCCCCGAAACCTCCGCAGCGGCTCGCAGCGCCTTCAGCTGGTCGGCCTCGGCCGACAGAACCTCAACCCGCACCGCGGGCGCGGCAGTCCTGTCAGCCGCTCGAAGCGGATAGGCGCCCAACAGTGCCGCTACCATCAATGTCGAGCCAACGCGACGTTTCATCGCCTATGGGGACGTTGTCCCGCTCTCTTGGCGTCTCTGGGCTTCCCGGGCGTCCTCGGCCTTGGCCAGGTCGCCAACGCCCCGTATGCCCCAGCGGGCGAACTTCATCCGCACGTTGGAGGACTCGTCCACCTTGACGGTAATCTCATCCCCCTTGACTTCCATCACCGTCCCGACGATCCCGCCGATGGAGACGACCTTATCGCCCTTCTTGAGGTTCTCAAGCATTTCCTTGCGGCGCTGCTGTTCTTTCCTCCGGCCGCGGCCCGTCCAGAAAATCAGCAGCAGAAAGCCGCCCAGCATCAGGACCAGCCAGTAGTTCCCAAACAGCCCGCGGAGGCCCCCGGGTGGGTGCTTTTCGGGTTCTGTGGTCGGCTCTTCGCCAGGGCCTGCCTGCCCGGCGGGCTGATCGGGCTCCACGACGCCTTCGCCCGCCCCCGATGGGCCCGGCTTGTCGGGCTCAACGACAGTTCCTCCGCCCACAGGGGACGTTTCCTGCGCCGTCACGATCGCCCCGGCCGCAAGAAAAGCTGCGGAAGCCAGAACTATCGCCAACATTCGAATGAGCATACGCAAAGCCCTTTCGGTTGCCATGCCTGTCAACTCAACAAAGCTCTGAGCCATTATTGTCTGTTCCCCCGGGGCAGCGGTCAACACCAAAACGCCCTGCAGGCGGGCCAGCCGCCGGCCTCCCGCCTGGGGCAGGCTGAAGGACCCCACCTGTCGGGAAGCAGAATTCGCTCGCGGACCGCCTCGCCGGCTCCTCAAACCATCCCGGCGGACCATTGCTCCGCCCGCCGGGGGAGGTCCCCGGCGGCAATCGCCTGGCGGATGGCCGCGGTAAACCGGGCAAAGAACGTCAGGTTGTGGATCGTCACCAGCGTCGGGCCGAGCATCTCCTCGGACAGGAAGTAGTGCCGGATGGCCGCCCGCGGGAAGTTCCGACAGGCATAGCAGGGGCAACCGTCCTCGATCGGCCCACAGTCGCGGGTGAAGGCGGCGTTGCGGAGCCTGAGCCTGCCCGTCCAGGTGAAGGCCTGGGCGTTGCGGGCGTTGCGGGTGGGAAGGACGCAGTCGAACATGTCCACGCCGCTGGCGACGGCGGCGAGGATGTCCCTCGGCTCGCCCACGCCCATCAGGTACCGCGGCCTGTCCGCGGGCAGCTGCACCATTCGATCGTGCCCTTCGCCGACGCTCAGTCCGCCGATAGCGTAGCCGGGCAGGTCGAGGGCGACGATCCGCTTGGCCGATTCGGCCCGCAGGTCGGCATGGACGCCTCCCTGCTGAATGCCGAACAGCGCCTGGGGATGTCCTGAGTGGGCAAGCCGGCCGAAGTCTTCCCACGCCTTTCTGCAGCGGGCGGCCCAATCCGCGCTGCGGCGCACGGCGGCCGCCACGTCCTGCCTGGAAGCGTCGCCCGGCGGGCATTCGTCCAGCTGCATGATGATGTCGGCGCCCAGCCGAACCTGGACGTCGATGCAGATCTCCGGCGTCAGCTCCACCGCGGCCCCGTCGATGTGGGACTGGAATGTCACGCCGTCGTCGCAGACCGTGCGCCGCTGGGCGAGCGAGAAGACCTGATACCCCCCGCTGTCGGTCAGGATGGGGCCGTCCCAGGCCATCATGCGGTGCAGCCCGCCCAGGGCGGCCACCACCTCCGCGCCCGGCCGAAGCATCAGGTGATAGGCGTTGGCCAGCACCATCTGCACGCCCGTCTCGCGAAGCTGGGCGGATGTGACGCCCTTAACCGTCCCGGCCGTGCCACAGGGCATGAATACCGGCGTGGCCACCTCACCGTGCGCAGTCCGCAGCACGCTGGCCCGGGCCTTGCCGCAGGTTTGCTGAACCGTGAATTCAACCATGGAGCAGGAAGGATACGCCCCCACCGGCCGGATTGCCACTGGCTCGCCGATCAGGCCCGCCGGCGGCGGAGCAGTGCCAGGCTCCCCGCCGCCAGCGCCGCCAGCATGGCCGGCTCCGGCAACGGCGCCCGCTGGCCTTCCGGGTCGTAGTTGAGGGACCAGACGTTGTAGTCCAGGCCGTCGACAGTGTCGTCCTCGTTGAAGTTGCCGAAGTTCCAGCCGCCTTCGGAGGCCGGCGGCACGGGCGTGGCCAGATAGTTGCACGACCAGCTGTTGTAATCCAGCCCATCGACCACCCCGTCGGCGTTGGCGTCGCCGGGGGGCGGGGACTCCCAGCCGATGTCGGCCATGCCAGCGTAGTCCAGGTCCGTAAACAGCAGTCGCGTACCAAGCATGATGATGGGGGTCATGGCGGCCACCTGTAAAGAGCCGCCGACCGTGCCCATGGTCCCCCCGGCCCAGTGCGCCCTGTCCATGCTCAGCGGGACGCTGGACCCGTAGACGACTGTGGAGACCGGGCCCGTGAAGTTCGCGCCGCTCACATAGGCATCCCAGGAATCGGCGGTGCCGAAACCCAGGACGTGGCCCAGCTCGTGAATGGCCGTGGACAGGAAGTCCGCCTGGCCGGGGGCCGGGTCGCTGTCGACGCTGAAATTCCAGTCCGTCCCGGTGTCGAAGCTGATGGTGCCGCCCCAGGGGCCGAAGTCGGTCGGCTGCGGCAACGACGCCCCGGTTTCCCCACGATACTGTACGGTCTCGAGCCAATCGCTGGTGCCGTAGGCCGACCAGCCGCCCGGGCCGCCCTCGGCCAGAAGCCCCCCCGAAAGGTTCCGCCCGCCCACGAAGACAACCAATGTGTCCGCCGGCACGACCGGGTTGTCCACCCACTGCACCGCGCCCGTCCCCGGATGCGTGAAATTCATTTTCCAGGTGTTGGGGCCGGACGGCTCAATCGGCTCCAGATCGTCGAGGAACCGATTGAACACCTCGGCGGCCGCGTTCATGGCGGTCACCGCCTCGGGATGGCTCGTGTAGAAGCCGCCCGTGTCGTAGCTATAGTCGTAGCTGATGGTGATCGCCTGGGCGCCAGCGGCCCCCAGCAGACTCCCCAGCACCAGAGCACCTGCGGCTCGATAGGATTTCATCCCACCAGACCCTCCCTGCTGCGAATCACCTGGACCTATGTTATAATACGGGCAAATGGAGGGATTTAGAACAGGGATTCGGAAGAATTCCGACACGGCGTGCCGAGCCGTCCGGCTTGGCCGTCGGGGCGAGCGCTTCGGTTGTCCCCGAAGACATCCGTAAAGGCAGGACGAACAGGATGAAGGGCGTCATCCGGTACGAAGCGGACAAGGCCTGGAACGGCTACACGCTGTTCTGCGAGACCTTCCGCAGCCCGAGCCGCGAAGGCCGGTTGAACGGGCCTATCTACCTGATCGACATGGGCGGCCAGCCCGTCCACCAGTGGTACGCCGAGACGACCGTCCAGTCGTACTGCCATTTGCTGGAAAACGGCAACCTCCTGTACCCCACCCACGACCGTTCCGACGTGGACAGAGGCCCCTTCGGCATATATGAGCTGGACCCGGACAGCCGCGTGGTCTGGTCGGTCCGCTGCCGGACCGACCACGACTTCCAGGTGATGAAAAACGGCAACCTGATGATCCACACCATCACTGAGAATTTCTGCCCCCGCCTGGGGCCGGAATTGAAGCGCCAGCCCTACATCGTCGAGATCACCCGCCAGAAGGAGCTTGTCTGGGAGTGGCGCGGCGAGGAGCACCTGGACGAGCTGGAAGAATTGCTGTCGCCGGCCGGCTGGGAGCACGTGATGGACCGCGCGCACGGCCAGTTCGCCTTCGACTGGGCCCACAACAACACGCTCCAGATCATCCCGCCCAACGCGGCCTACGAGAAGGAAAAGGCCGCCGGCTCCAGGCCGCGCTTCAAGCCCGGCAACATTGTGTTCTCGTATCGCAGCAACGACGTCATCGGCGTCATCGACCGGGAGACCGGCCGGATCGTCTGGGCCTGGGGGCCGGGCGTCCTCGACGGCCAGCACAAGCCGCACCTGCTGCCCAACGGCCGTATCCTCATCTTTGACAACGGCACACTTCGCGGGTTCTCCCGGGTGATCGAGTACAACCCGTTGACCGACCGGATCGAGTGGGAGTACACGGCCGATCCCAGGGAATCCTTCCACAGCCGGTTCATTTCCGGCGCCCAGCGGCTGCCCAACGGCAACACGCTGATCTGCGAAGGCGCGAAGAGCCGGCTTTTCGAGGTGACGCCGGACAAGCAAATCGTCTGGGAGTTCATCAACCCCTACCAGGCCGAGAACGCCAGCCACAACATCTACCGCTGCACGCGGTATTCACGGGAGCACGTGAAGCCGCTTTTGGAGCAGGCGCGAGGCAAATCGTCCGTCTAACCCACGCGCTGCCCTTTGGATCGCCCAAGACCCGCGCTCCCCGCTAGGTCGCGGCTAAGCGCTTAGCCGCGACCTAGCGGGGAGCGCGGGGTTTCGCCCGGGTGCAACTATTTCCCCTAGCTGAATGGATTCGGGGCGTTCCAGCGAGCCTTGTACAGGTCCTTCGGCGGCAGCACCAGAGCCGTGCCGCCAAGCCGGCGCACCTTGTTGGTGAAGATATGCTCGCCCTGCGTGTAGATGATCTGCCCGGCGGTCGGATGCCGACCGACGCTCTTGACCGCCCGCTTGCCGGCCAGGCCTGCCATCGGCGCGAAGGCTTCACTCTCGACGTCGAACTGGTACACGCTCGTGTTGACGGTCACGACCAGATGCTTCTCATCCAGCGGAAACAGGTCGTGCCCCCCGCCGGCCGGCAGCTTCCAGCGCTTGAGCACCTCGGCCGAGGGCTCGTCGCCGCGGCGGACCTTCAGCTTCAGCAGTTCCGACCCGCCCAGGGCCCACAGGACCTGTCGCTGCCGGTCCCACACCACGCCGTGGGCGCCGGAGAGTTTCATCGACCACGCCGGCCGGGCGGCCAGGACCCTCCCCTTGAGCCGGTACAGCCGCAGTTGGTCGCTCCGGAAAGAGAACGCCCCGGCCACCAGGTCGGCGCCGATCAGCTCGGCGCTGTGGGCGTTTCGGCCCCCGGCGTAGAAGAGGCACTTCTTGTCGGCCCGGCGGATGAGGGCCACGGCCCCGCCGGAGGAGGAGCTGACCAGCACGGCCGAGCCGCCCCGCACGGGCTTGCACTCATCCATCGCGCGAAACCACGCCCGGTGCTGGGGGGCGATCTGGGGGGAGTCCTCGGCCCGCCAGGACCAGATGCGCGTTTGCGGGTCGCGCCGGGCCTGCTCGACGTTGACCAGGAAAACCTCCGGCCCGCCGCAGCAGTAGATTTCGCCTTCGGCAAACGCCGGCGACTGCCCTCCACCGGTGCAGCCGCACAGCAGCACGCTGATTGTCAAACACACCAGCAGCAGCGTCATTGTCACGGCATCCTCGCTCTGCCCGTCCCGCTCAACTCGTGGGACTATAGGGTATTTCGGCGATCCGTGAAAGGCCGACTCGCCCGCCGGGCGCCGCCTGGGCCAGGAGAAGGGCCCGGGCCTTTTGGCCTTGCCCTCGCCGCCGGCCGGTGGTAGCATGTGGTCCCGGTCTGAAAAGAACGGGAACCGCATGAAGAGGTTACTGACCGCTCAGCAAGTCGCTCGGGCCCTCAACCGCTTGCACAAGCTTGTTTCTTCGCATTTGCCCGCCGGCGAGCCGCTGGCCGTGGTTGGCATCCGCACCCGCGGAGAGACCCTGGCCCGGCGGATCGTCGAGCAATTGCGGCGCCACAGGAAAAGACACGTCGACTACGGTGTGCTCGACATCACCTTCTACCGCGACGACCTGTCCCTGCGCAAGGGCATGCCACTGCTGCGGGCCACCGAGATCGACTTCGACCTGGACGGCAAGGTGGTGCTGCTGGTGGACGACGTGCTGGCCACGGGCCGCAGCGTGCGGGCGGCCATGGACGCCCTGGTGGATTTCGGCCGGCCCAAGGCCATCCGCCTGGCCGTGCTCATCGATCGCGGCGGGCGGGAGCTGCCCATCGCCGCCGATTTCGTCGGGGCCGCCGTCGAGGCCCCGGCCGACGCACGCGTCCAGGTGCACCTGAAGGAATACGACGGCGACGACGGCGTCTTTCTGGTCAAGTCCAACAGACGCAGAAGACAATGAGCGCGACCAAAAGCGAGTTCATCTGGAAGCGCAAGCACCTGGTGGGGCTGGACGAGCTGACCGCGGAGGAGATCATTCACATCCTCGACACCGCCGAAAGCTTCCGCGAGGTTTCCACGCGCTCGATCAAGAAGGTTCCGGCCCTGCGCGGCAAGGTGGTGGGGCTGCTGTTCTTCGAGGACTCCACCCGCACACGGATGAGCTTCGAGCTGGCGGCCTCACGCCTGTCGGCCGACACGGTGCTGTTCAGCGCCAAAGGCTCCTCCGTCGCCAAGGGCGAGACCACGCTGGACACCGTCCGAAACATCGAGGCCATGGGCGTGGACATCTTCGTCATCCGCCATTCCCAGGCCGGGGCGCCGCACATGCTCGCCCGCAAGCTCAAGGCCTCGGTGGTCAACGCCGGCGACGGCTCGCACGAGCACCCCACCCAGGCCCTGCTGGACATCTTCACCATCCGGCAGCGGCTGGGGGGCGTGGCGGGGCGGAAGGTGGCCATCGTGGGTGACATCGCCCATTCGCGCGTGGCCCGCAGCAACATCCTGGGGCTGCGGAAGCTGGGGGCGGAGGTGGTGGCGGTCGGCCCGCCCACGCTGGTGCCCTCAGCCATCACCGCCATGGGGTGCGACATCAGCCACAGCCTGGACGACGTGCTGGGCGAGGTGGACGTGGTCAACATGCTGCGGATCCAGTTCGAGCGGTTCGGCAGCAACCTGTTTCCGTCGGTGCGCGAGTACAGCCGGCTGTACGGCATGAACGTCGAGCGGCTGGCCCGCTGCCGGAAGGACGTGCTCATCATGCACCCCGGGCCGATCAACCGCGGCGTGGAGCTGACTTCCGAGGTGGCCGACGGGCCCAATAGCTGCATCCTGCAGCAGGTGACCAACGGCCTGGCCGTCCGCATGGCCGTGCTCTACCTGGTCAGCCAGGGAACCGAATGAACGACATTCTGATAACCAGCGGACGGGTGATCGATCCGGCATCGGGGCGTGACGAAACTGCCGACGTGGCCATAGCCAAGGGCAGGATCGTCAAGGTCGGCAAGGCCGCCGGCAAGGCCAGAAACACCATCGACGCGAAGGGCAAGATCGTGGCACCCGGCCTCATCGACCTGCACGTCCACTGCCGCGAGCCGGGGCACGAGGAGGAGGAGACCATTGCCACGGCCGCGGCCGCCGCCGTGGCCGGCGGATTCACCACCATCTGCGCCATGCCCAAC
>LJUF01000179.1 GCA_001303665.1 Phycisphaerae bacterium SM23_33
CGAGATCAGAAACAGCACGTGCAGGGGAACCAGCCGGAAGCCCATCACCATCAGTTGGAGGTTGCTGTCGCGCAGCCACTGGGCCAGGTCCCCGCCGGCGAAGGCCCCGAGGGCCTGCCCGGCCCGCATGAGCGCCTGGTGCATGGCCAGGAAGGCGGCCTGGTTCCGCGCCGGCGAGAGGTTCAGCGACAGCCGCAGCCAGCAGATCTCCCCGGCGGAGTTGAACGTCCGCAGCAGCACCACCAGGAAGGTCCATTGCCAGTGCTCCGGGGTGACCAGGACCCACGTGGCCGGAAAGATGCCCTTGAACAGCATGGCCACGGTGAGCACGCGTCTGGCCCCGGCGCGGTCGGCCCAGGCGCCGTAGCGGGCGGCGCCCACCCCGGCCGCCAGCAGACCCACCGTGTCCACGGCCGTGATCCAGGCGAACTTCATCCCCAGGTGGTCGATCATGTAGTAGTCGAAGAAGCCGGCGCAGATCCCGGTGGCCAGCGAGTACGACCCGGCGGCAAGCAGCAGCCCCCGGAAGCGCGGCCTCAGCCAGGGCAGCAGCAGCGAGCGGAGCAGGCCGGTGCGGCGGCGGGGGGCGATCATGGGCGGCTCGGGGGCATGGTACAGCAGCGTCCAGCCGGCCCAGCCCATCGCCGCCCCGAAGCCGACCAGGATGATCAGGCCGGCCAGATGCCCCTGCGTGTAGGTCTTGGAAAGGTCCAGCAGCTTGCCGCCGGCCAGCAGCACTGCCGCCTGGACCAGCACGCCGATGGTCACCCGCCAGCCGAAGTACCGCCCGCGCTGGGCCGGGCCGACCAGGTCGGAGATCCAATTCCGCCGGCTGATCTCCGCCGACATGCCGAAGAAGGACGAGACGAGCACGCAGGCCGCGAAGGGCCAGTACAGCGATTGCGGGGCCAGCCCGGCCCAGATCAGCGCCGGCAGGGCGGCGATGACCAGCCGCAGCCCCCGCACCGCCCCCAGCCAGATCAGGCAGAAGGTCCTTCTGCTGCCGATGCGATTGAGGATGGGGTTGGTCAGCAGCATGCCGACCGAGCCGATGTGCGTGGCCGCGATGGCCAGGCCCAGGCGGAGCTCCTTGCCGCCGAAGGCCAGCACCAGGGCCGTCAGGAACGGCCCGGTCAGCGTGGCCCCTACGCAACTGGCGAAGGCATGTTCAGCCAGCAGCCGCCGCCGCCCGCGACGCAGCCATGCCTCATCGCCAGGCGGTGGGGTTGTCACGCTTTCGCCGGAACCCATGAAGCCCGCGATTATACACCGAACCCGCCGCGTCGGCCTCTCACCTTGCGCCTACCACCGGCGCGGCCCCGGCCGTAGGATAGGCGCCGGCAGCCGGGCCGGGCGCGTGCCGGGAGGTTAACCAGATGGCCGTCGAAGCCGACGCGGACGAGCTCACCCGATCCGTAAAGGAGGTTGCCAGGCGCCATGGCGCGGTGCTCGTCGGCGTGGCGCCCGTGGACCGCTTCGACCCCATGCCCCCGCTGTGGGATGCCGTGCCCGGGGGCCATCACCCCAGGGACTTCCTGCCGGAGGCCCGTTCGGTCATCTCCATCGCCCAGCCCATACTCAACCCGGTCATGGACGCCCCGGCCGTGCTGGCCGATCGCGAGCTGGAGATGATCCCCCCGCACGTGAAGTATCCCTACCTGGAGGCCCTGTACGGCCGCGTGGGCCACGAGGTCCACGACTACATGCTCGAGTTCATCGGGCAGATGGTGGGCCAGCACCTGCTGGGCCGGGGCTTTCAGGCGATGATCTTCCCCACCACCGGGCTGCATCCGGCGGTGGAAGGCCTGACCGACAGGGAGATCTGGGAGGGCTCGTCGAAGCAGCCGGCGGTGCGGGGCTCGCCCTTTCGCTTCACCTTCGGGCCGTTCTCGCACCGCCACGCGGCCACGCGGGCCGGGCTGGGCGAGTTCGGCTACAACAACCTGGTGCTGACCCGGCAGTTCGGCCCGCGGCAGCGGTTCAACTCCATCCTCACCGACGCCGAGCTGGCGCCGGACCCGCTGGTCACCGAGCCCATCTGCCTGAGGGACGAATGCGGGCTGTGCCTGAAGGCCTGCATCATGGAGTGCATCAGCCTGCGCGACGACCCCGCGCTGACCGATTACCGATCCGTCGAGAAGCTGGACGGGCACCGGATATTCATCGACACCCCGGCCCGGACCGACCCCACGCTGTGCCGGCGCCGGCGCGAGGGCAGGCCCGATTCGCCCATCCGGGGCGACTGTGCCCGCGTCTGCCCCGTCCCCCGCCGGCCGGAGCACCTGCCCGAAAGGCTCCGGCGGATCCTGGAGGAGTGGGACCGGCCGCGGGCGGCCGGGAAAGGAGCGGCCGAGTGAGCGGCAAGGTTCGAGTGCTGGTGGTCGGCTGCGGCACCATGGGGAGCTCGCACGCCCGGGCGTATCACAGGCTGGACGGCTTCGAGCTGGCCGGCCTGGCCGACGTCGCCCCGCAGCGCCGCGCCACGCTGGCGGCCGAGTTGGGCGGGCCGCCTGAGTTCGACAATCTCGGCGAGGCCCTCGAGGCCCTGAAGCCGGACGCGGTGTCGGTGAACACCTGGCCCGACACGCACGCCGAGCTGACGCGACAGGCCTTGCGGGCCGGGGCCCACGTGTTCGTGGAAAAGCCGCTGGCCGAGAGCGTCGCCGACGCCGAGCAGGTCGTCGAGCTGGCCGGCAAAACGGGCCGGAAGGTCGTCGTGGGCTATATCCTTCGTCATCATCCGGCCTGGGCGCGGTTCATCGAGATCGCCCGCACGCTGGGCAAGCCGCTGGTGATGCGGATGAACCTGAACCAGCAGAGCGCCGGCCCGCAGTGGCTCGCCCACAAGCGCCTGATGGACTCGCTCAGCCCCATCGTGGACTGCGGCGTGCACTACGTGGACGTGATGTGCCAGATGACGCGCTCCCGGCCGGTGCGGGTGCAGGCCATCGGCGCCCGCCTGTCCGACGAGCTGAAGCCGGGCATGTACAACTACGGCCAGCTCCAGGTGGTCTTCGCCGACGGGTCGGTGGGCTGGTACGAGGCCGGCTGGGGGCCGATGATGAGCGAGACGGCCTACTTCGTGAAAGACGTCATCGGGCCGGGCGGCAGCGTGAGCATCGTCAAGGCCGGCGGGGATTCATCCGACATCGACGGCCACACGCAGACCGGCTCCATCTGCATCCACCACGGGGAGCTGGGCCAGGCCGGCCGCTGGGTTCGCCAGGACGAACTGATCGATACCTCCGACGAGCCCGACCATCAGCAGCTCTGCCAGCGCGAGCAGGAGTTCTTCCTGCGGGCCATCGGCGAGGACCTGGACCTTTCCGAGCATCTGGCCGACGCCGTCAACAGCCTCCGCATCGTCCTGGCCGCCGACGAGTCCGTCCGCGCCGGCCGCGCCGTGGAACTGTAGGGCGGGCCGACCGGCCCGCCCAAGCAGCTAATGCTGGTGAGTTGGGTTTAGCCGCGGCCGGGACGGCCGCGGGAGGCGGCCCTGCGGGCCGCCGCTAAACGAATGCGCCGAGAACATTTGATGTGCAGCCTGCAGTTCGGCGGCCCAAGGGGCCGGCAAACGCTATGGTTGCGTCCCGCGGCGGACCGGGCGCGCGCCGGGGAAGCGTTGCATCGGCGGCGGGGATTCCTTAGCCTGGGCCGGCGGGAGGCTGTCGGGTTTGGTTTGCCGGGTGTGTCCGGGGACCACGGGCCGGGAAGCCCCCGCGGAGGCGAAGGTGAAAGCGGGCTTGTCGCTGCTGGTTCTGCTGGCCGCGGCGGGGGCGGCGCCGGGTCAGGCCGCCAGGCCGTCCCCGGCCGTCGACGACGAGAACGTCAGCCGGGCCATCCAGCGGGCGGTGGGGTACCTGTACGCGGCCGCCACCCCGGAAGGCATCTGGGACCCGCTGCCGCCGCCGGACATGACGCTGCGGGGCGGGCAGTACCCTGCCGGGCAGCACTTCGGCGGCAGGACGGCGCTGGTGCTGTACGCCCTGGCCACCGCCGGCCAGCAGGGCGACGCGCGCTTCCGGAAGGCCCTGGACTGGCTGATGAAACAGCAGCTTGTCGGCACCTACGCCTTGTCCTGCCGGCTGCAACTGATCCACCAACTGCGGCAGCCGGAGGAATATCGAACGGTGCTGCTGCGGGACGCGCGGCTTCTGGAGCGTGGGGCCCGGGCGGCGCGGGGCGGGCTGATGTGGGACTACGTGCCGCCGCCGGGGGGCGACCCGAAGCGGCTGGGCGACTTCTCCTGCGTCAACTACGCCGTGCTGGGGCTGTGGGCGGCCAGCGACGAGCGCTACGAGGTCCGCGGCCCGATCTGGCACGGGCTGGAGCGGTGCTACGTCCTGGGACAGCACCGCAACGGCGGCTGGGCGTACCGGCTGATCGACCCGGCCAACCCCACACACGCCCACCAGACGGTGACCGGTGCGATGACCGCCGCGGGCATCGCCAGCCTGTACCTGATCATTGATCACTCCTACGCCCGGCGCGGCGGGCTGGGCGGCTTCCGTTCCACGCCGGCCTACAAGTCCATCCAGCGCGGGCTGGAGTGGATGGCGGAGGGCTTTAGCCCGGCCACCAATCCGGGAAGGCCCAACTGGTTCAACACGTATTATTTCTACAACTGCGAGCGTGTGGCGGCGGCGGCCGGGCTGAAATACTTCGGCGAGCACGACTGGTTCCGCGAGATCGCCGCCAACCTGCTGCGGGCCCAGGCCGCCAACGGGGCCATCCCCTACCGCACCGAGGCCCAGTACGGCGGGGCCATGGTGGACACCGCCTTCGCCCTGCTGTTTCTGGCCAAGGGCTCGGCCCCGATCATCTTCAACAAGCTCCAGCACGGCGGCGACTGGGACAACCACCTCCGCGAGCTGGCGGCCCTGACGGGCTGGCTGGCCAAGCTGTCGGAGCGGCCGGCCAACTGGCAGGTGGTGGACCTCGCCGCGCCGGCCGAGGACCTGACCGATTCGCGCATCCTCTACATCGCGGGGACCAGGCCGCTGGAGTTCACCCCCGCCCAGCGGGACAAGCTCAAGCGCTTCGTGGAGCTGGGCGGGCTGCTGCTGTTCCACCCGGACACGGCGGCCGGGGGCTTCGCCGGCTCGGCGGCGAGGCTGCTGGCCCAAATGTGGCCGAAGCTGCAGCTGACCAGCGTGGACCTCACCACGCATCCGATAGGGAGCATCTACTTGCCGCTGAAGGACGCCCGCGTCCGCCTCCAGCAGTTGGCCTCGCCCACGCGGGTGTTTGCGTTTGTGGTTCACGGGGCCCCGGCCAACGCCTGGGAGCGGCGGGAGTACGTCAGCGGCCGGGAGATGTTCGCGCTGGGCGTCAACCTTCATTACTTCGCCAACGACCGCGCCCCCCTGAACGAGATGCCGACGAAGCTGACCCGCTTCGCCGAGGTCTTCCGCGGGCCCGCGCCGGCCGCCGGCCGGTCCGTCACCCTGGCCCGCATCAAGTACGGCGACAACCCGCACCGCTGGGACCCGGAGCCGCTGGCGTTCGAGCGATTCGCCCGGCTGCTGGCGGCCCGGGAGGGCGTCGGCTGCCAGGTGAAGGTCGTCGCGCCCGAGCAGCTGCCGGCGGCCGGGGCGAAGCTGGCCCACCTGACCGGCGTGGACGCGGTGGAGTTCACCGAAGCCCAGTGGGACGCCATAGACGCCTGGCTGAAGGGCGGCGGCACGCTCATCGTGGACCAGGCCGGCGGGCCGGGGCCAAAGCCCGGGGCTTCGCCACTTGCGGCCTCCGCGCCGACGGGGCCCAGCGCCACCTTCGATTCCGCCTTCCGACAGCTCATCGAGCAGCGGTATGGCAGGGAGGCGCTGCTTCTGATGCCCTCGGCCCACCCCTGGCTGGCCGGGCTGGACAAGGTCGGCTACCGCAACGTCATGCTCCAGCGCCGCCAGTCCATGCGGCCGAAGCTGGAGTGGATGAAACTGGACGACCGACCGGCTATCATCTATAGCCCGTACGATCTGACCTGCGGCCTGCTGGGCTGCCCCAACCCGCTGGTCTCCGGGGCCGGCGAAAAGGGCGCGTACGAGATCGTTTCCCGGCTGGTGCTCGGCGCGGCCGCACTTGAAGGTAAAGGAACCCGATGATGAAGATTGCCTGCACCACACTGGCCTGTCCGGACTGGTCGCTGGACACCATCCTGGAGCGTTTCGCGGCGTACGGCTACGACGGGGTGGACTTTCGCGGCCTGGGCGATGAGATGAACGTCTGGCGGCTGGAGGCCTTTTCCAGCGGGGCCAAGGCCACGGCGAAGAAGATCGCGCGTTCCGGGCTGGAGGTCTCGGCCTTCTCCAGCAGCGCCAGGGTCTTCATCCCCGACCCGGCGGAGCGCGACAAGCAGGTGGCTGAGGTGGCCGAGTACGCCCGCCTGTGCCGGCGGTTCGAGGCCCGCCTGATCCGCGTCTTCGGCGGCCCGCTGGGGCAGACGCCGCTGGAGCAGGCCCTGGAGGTTGCCGCCGCCACCCTGCGGCGGATGGCCGAGGCCGCCGGCGAGGACGTCACCCTGGCCGTCGAGACCCATGATGACTGGACCCGCACGCGGCCGCTGGCGGAGCTGCTGGAGCGGGTGAGCCTGCCCAACGCCGGCGTGCTGTGGGACCTGCACCACCCGTATCGCGAGGGCGGCGAGTCCCCGCGCCAGAGCTACGACAACATCGGGCGATACACCGTGGCCACCCACCTGAAGGACTCGCGCCTCACCGGCGGCGAAAAGTACGAGTACTGCCTGCCCGGGGAGGGCGACGTGCCGCTGGCGGAGATGGTCGCCCTGCTGGCCGCCGGCGGCTACGACGGCTACCTCACCCTGGAGTGGGAAAAGAAGTGGCACCCCGAGCTGGCCGACCCGGAGGTGGCGCTGCCGGCCTACGCCGAGTACATGCGAGGGTTGGCCGGGCGAGGGGATGCGTGATGCCCCCAGGCCGGTCGGTCCTCATCATCGGCGACTCCATCTCGATGGGGTACACGCCGCACCTGGCCGAGCTGCTGGCCGGGGCGGCCGAGGTGGTCCACAACCCCGGCAACGCCGGCGACACCACAACCTCGACCGCATCGTCGAGCGGCTGCGCCAGACCGACGCCAAGCTCATCTGGGCCGCCACCACCCCGGTGATCGAGGAAAGGCACCGCGCGGCCAAGGACTTCGACCGCTGCAACCGCGACGTGGACGCCTGCAACGCGGCCGCGGCCGAGATCATGGCCGCGGCGGGCATCCCCGTTGACGACCTTCACGCGGCCGTGACGGCGGCCGGGGCCGAAAACATCATCTCCGACGACGGCGTCCACCTCACCGACGACGGCTATCGCATGCTGGGGCGGGTCGCGGCCGATTGCATCAGGAAATACCTGTAGGGCGGGACGGGGCCCCGCCCTTTCTGGAAGGGAGCTGGGCATGATTCGCGGAACGTCACTGGCCGGCCTGGCCG
>LJUF01000180.1 GCA_001303665.1 Phycisphaerae bacterium SM23_33
CCCCGCCGCTGAAGTGGACCATCTGCCCGTCGAGGCCGCGGACGCTGCCCACCGAGTTGCAGATCAACGTGTAGGTGCAGGTGTCGACCGCCCGCGGGCCCAGGTACGCCCGCTTCTTGGCGGACCAGTCCCGCGGATTGACCCCCAGGCGGCCGACGGTATTGCCGTGAGGATGGAGGATGACCTCCGCCCCCAGGTGGGCCACCGACAGGGAAGAGCCCGGGTGGCGCCCGTCGGCGCAGATGTTGATGCCCACGCAGACCCCGTCCACGTCGAAGACGCGAAAGTGCGACCCGGCGGCGAAGGTCCTGCCCTCCCCGGCGGCGGCCCCGGCCAGGTGAACCTTCTCGTAATGCCCAACCAGCCCGCGCGGGCCGACCAGCACGTGGGAGATGTACAGCTTCCCGCCCCGGCGCAGGGGCAGCCCGAAGGCGATGAAAAGGTCGTGCTGGCGCGCGGCCTGCATCAGTTTCCGGCAGCGCCTGTCGTCCAGCCGCATGCCCACGCCGCGCATGAACGGCTTGCTGGAATATCCCGAAAGGCTCAGCTCGGGAAACAGCACCAGCCGCGCGCCGCGCCGGGCGGCCCGGCCGACCCAGAGCAGGTGGCCGGTGAGGTTCCTGTCCGGATACCCGGGGACGTTCCGACTGCTCACCACGGCCACACGCATGCGATTGCCTCCGGTCGTCGACCCGCCCCTGGAAATGCCGGCAATTTCGGCCGCGGGGCTGGGTCGCTGCCGCGCGGAAGCTCCGCCGTCCCGCTCATCGCCGCGCCCCGGCGGGCGTCTTGCCGTTCGGCGCGGCGTTGCCCTTTCCCTCTTCGGCCGGGCCTTCCTTCTCCTGAGAGGGGTATTTCACCCGGGCGTGGTACATGCCCAGCAGGCTCTTGGTCAGGGAGGTCTCGATGGCGTGGACCTCCTGAAGCCGCAGCTCGCAGTCGTCCAGCTGGCCGTCGGTGAGTCGCTTGGAGATCATCTGGTGGACCTGCGTCTCGACCCGGCCGGGGGCGGGCTGGGGCGTGGCCCGGACGGCGGACTCGGCGGCGTCGGCCAGCATGAGGATGGCGGCCTCCTTGGAGCGGGGCTTGGGCCCGGGATAGCGGAACTCCACCTCGTCGGGGGCCCGATCCACGTCTTCCCGGCGCTGCTGGGCGGCGGCATGGTAGAAGTACTCCACCAGGGTCGTGCCGTGGTGAGACATGATGAACTCGTACAGGACCGGGGGCAGGCCGTATTGCCTGGCCAGCTCCAGCCCGTCCTTGACGTGCCCCTTGATGACCAGCAGGCTCATGGCCGGGGAGAGCCGGTCGTGCCGGGAACCGGGCCCGGGCTGGTTCTCCACGAAGTAGGGGGGCTTGTTGATCTTGCCGACGTCATGGTAGTAGGCCCCGACGCGGGCCAGCAGCCCGCGGGCGCCGATGGCCTCGGCCGCCGCCTCGCACATCGAGCCCAGCAGCAGCGAATGGCTGTAGGTGCCGGGGGCCTCCAGGGCCAGCCGTTTCAGCAGCGGCTTGTTGGCGTCGCACCACTCCAGCAGCGTCAGCGAGGTGGCGATGTTGAAGATCCGCTCGATCAGCGGCAGGATGCCCTGGGTGATGAACCCGCCGGCCAGGGCCGCCCCCGCCGCCCAGGCTCCGTTCACCAGGAGCAGCTGGGGTGACCCGCCCTCGGCCGCCCCGACCGCCCAGGCCGCCACAAACAACACCGCCGCCGTCATCCCGCCGGCTTCGATGAGCTTGCTGCGGGTGCGGACCTCCCGAAGCTGGAACACGGCCGCCGCCACCGCCGCCCAGAGCAGCAGCAGCTGCCCCATCCCCATGCGAAGCTGAAGCACCGTCAGCACCACCAGCGCCCCGCCCAGGGCGAAGGCGAACCGCTGATCGTAGGCGATGGTAAGGATCACCGAGGCGATGAAGATGCCGAACACCGACAGATACGGATTCCACGCCGTCGCTCCGACCGTCACCTTGCTCAGCAACAGGGTCAGCGAGAGCAGCGCCACGACGGCAAAGCCCCGCCAGTGGTTCTTGACGATCCTCGGCCGGTACTTGCTGACGTACAGACACAGCAGGGCGACGATGCCGCCTATCATTCCGGCCCGGCCCAGCAGCAGCCAGGCCAGCGAGTAGGGGTTTTCGGGGGCCTGCCGGCGGACGAAACCGTCGTGTTCGGCCGGCAGCGGCTCCAACGTCCAGACGTCCATGACCAGCACGACGGCAAAGAAGGCCGCCGCCAGCAGCACCGAGCCGACCCCGCCGGCCTGGCGGAAGCGCTCCCAGCGGCCGTCGCCGGCCGGCTGCGAGTTCCGGCGAGGCTCCAGCCTTCGCGGCGTTTTCTTCTTAAATGGCCACATGGCTCATCCCGCCGGGCCGGTCCGGCCTCAGACCCCCGCGGGATCGTCCTCGTCCAGCCCCACCCCGGCGGCGTCCACGCGCCGGCGCGGCATTCCCTGCCGGGAATCCTTTCCTGCCTCCGCATTCAGGGCGTACGCCTCGACGATCTTCTGCACCAGCCGGTGGCGAACGATGTCGTGCTTGTCCAGGCGAATGAAGATCAGTCCCTTGATGCCCTTCAGCCGTCGGCCCGCGTCGATCAGGCCGCTGGTGACGTCCTCGGGCAGGTCCACCTGGGAGTCGTCGCCGGTAACTATCATTTTTGACCCGTGACCCATGCGGGTCAAGAGCATCAGCATCTGCAGGCAGGTGGTGTTCTGGGCCTCGTCCACGATGATCACCGAATCGTTCAGCGTCCGCCCGCGCATGAACGCCAGCGGGATGACCTCGATGATGTCGTTGGCCATGAAGCGCCGGACCTGGTCGAAGTCCATCATGTCGTTCAGGGCGTCGAACAGCGGGCGCAGGTACGGGTTGACCTTGGCCTGCATGTCGCCGGGCAGGAAGCCCAGCTTCTCGCCGGCCTCCACCGCCGGGCGAGCCAGGATCATCCGCCGCGCCTTGCCCGTTTTGAGCATGTTCACGGCCACAGCCACCGCCAGGTACGTCTTGCCCGTGCCGGCCGGGCCCGTGCAGAAGACCATGTCGTGCCTGCGGATGGCCTCGACGTACCGCCGCTGCCCCGGGGAGCGTGGCTGCACGGCCCGGGCATTGTACACCTGGATGACGTCCACGGCCTCCAGCTCCTGGCTTTCGGCCGCGGCCGCGGCGATGGCGTCGGCGATGCTCTGCGGGGTGACCGGCTCGTTCCGCCGCATGTTGCGCTGGAGGGTCGAAAGCACGGTCGCGGCCCGAGAGACGTTGCCGGCCGCCCCGGTGATCTTCACCGCCCCGGCCCGGGCGAACATCTGGACGTTGAACGAATCCCGGATCATTTTCAGGTTCACGTCCCCGGGGCCGAACAACGCCGACCGTAGTTCCGCCCTTTCCAAGGTCACCGTTAATTCCACTTCCGAAACCTCCGGCCCGCAGGCTCCAGACGCGCTGGGGCGGGCCAGCCGCCCGCTATCGAGCCAGGGCCAGCAGCAGGTACGCCGCCGGGGCCGCCAGCAGGGGCGAATCGACCACGTCCAGCACCCCGCCGAAGGCCGGCAGCTTGCCGCCGGAATCCTTCCGCCCGGCGTCCCGCTTCAGGGCCGATTCGCACATGTCGGCCATCTGGCCGAAAAGCCCCAGCGCCACCGCCAAGGCGCCGGCCAGCCACAACTCCACCATTTTACCATCGTTTGCGAAGATCGGGTTCAGGACGGCGGCCGTACCCACGCCGCAAGCCGCCGCCGCCACCAAGCCGCCGAGCAGGCCTTCCCAACTCTTGCCCGGACTCAACCGGGGAAGCAGCTTATGCCGGCCGAAAAAAGACCCGCTGAAGTACGCCCCGATGTCGGTGGCCTTGACCGCCACCAGGAAAAAGACGAACGCCCGCAGGCCGAATTCCAGCCGGATCCCCAGCACGATCGCACCGCACACCCCCAGGTAGCACACCCCCAGCAGGGACGCGCCGATCCGCCGAATCACGTCCTTCGTGCCGTGATGGATGACCTGATCGGCAAAGAACACCATCAGCGTGCCGCCCAGGAGGAGCTTTGTGAGCATCTCGCCGTGCGGACCCACGGCCGCCGCCTGGCGCCAGAACGGCAGCGTGCCCACCAGGACGGTGGCCGCCAGCCCGGTCAGGCGGAAGACGTCGGTCCCGGCCGCCGCCGCCAGCCGGGCCAGCTCCAGGTACCCCGCGGCCAGCAGCACGGCCACCAGCGCCGCCAGGGGCAGGCCCCTCAGCAGCCTCGTCCGGCCTGCGGGCCCGGCCGGAAGCTGCGGCACGTTCAACTCCTCCAGCTTCCAGTCCAGCCAAAGCAGCGCGCACATGAAGGCAATCAGGGCCGCCCCGACCAGGATCCGCTTTCCCATCATGCCGATATTACAAGCCTTCATCGGTGGAATTGGAAGCGCGGGTTACCGGCGCCGGGGCGGGCACAAGGCGCCGGAAACGGGGTCCCGTAGCCCCGGCTGCGTCCCGCCGGCCTCCCCCCCTGTCTGCCCGGGGCGGCCGCCGGTTCCCGCCCCTGCGGCAAGAGGACGACCAGGCGGGAAAGAGCCGCAGGAGAATCTCAGGAATGCCAGCCCCAAGAGCTTGCCGGGGCTTGTCTTGTGGGCCGTGTTCAGATGTGCCGCGTAACGACGCGCGACAGCCGGTTTCTCAGATAACAGTTGTTCAACAGACTCGATTGCAGCTACGATTCCCGGTCACCGGTGCTGCCTCTTGTCCGTGAGGTCATGTGCGGATGTTCAACAGGGCCCGGCCGGCCGGCAAACCGGAAATTGTGGTCAAGATGCGAGGGCGAGAACAGTCCCGGCAGTTTCCGGCAGACGCGGGAGGCGGCCGTCCTGGCGCGGGAGGGCAGGGATTATGAAGCGCAGTGTTGGGCGAACGTTGGCTTTCTGCACAGTGTTGGGTTGGTGTGCCGGGCCGGCTTGGGCGGGCGGGGCCGGGGGCGCCGAGAGCAAGGCCGCCACGATGCCGGCAGCCGCCACCGGCGCCGACGTGGCCCAACTGACGAAGGCAGACGAAGCCCGACTTCTCAGCTACGTCAAGCAGAACGGCAGGGACCCCGTCGGGTACGTCGTGGAGAAACTCAAGACCCACGACATCGTCATCCTGGGTGAGTCACACGGCTCCCGGGACATCCTGGAGTTCCTGGCCGAGTTGATTCCCGCGGCGTACCGGCGAGCCGGCGTGCGTTGCTTGGCAACCGAATTCATGCGGAGCCGGAACAATGGGCGAGCCAACAAGATCGTCACCGCTGGCGTCTATGATCAGGCCGCGGTGATGGCGCTGTACCGCGATTTCGGCTGGGTCTGGGGCTACCAGGAGTACATGGACGTCTTCAAGGCCGTGTGGCAGCTAAACCAGTCCTTGCCAGCCGGAGCCGAAAAGTTCCGAATCCTCGGCCTGGACATCCCCCAGGACCCCATGGACGCCTTGCCGGGGTCGAAGAATCGTGGTGAGGCCGTCAAGGCGCTGCGGCAGCGCGACAATTCGATGGCCGAGACCTTCCTTCGCGAGATCGGGAAGAGCGGAACCAAAGTGCTCGTCCATATCGGGCTGCATCACGCGTTCGCGCGGTATCGGCAGCCCGACATAAGGAACGGAGAACTCGTCGGCCTGGTGGATCCAAGATTCGGTTGCCTGCTCGCGCGGGCCTACGGCGGGAAGGTGTTTCAAATCCGCCTGCATCAATGGGATTATGCCGCCGACAGAGGCGGCATGGGCAGGCCCCGGCAGGTCCTGGGCGGGCTTCTGGAGCGAGTGATGGCTGCCAACGGCAACCGACCCGTCGGCTTCGACGTCGAAGGATCCCCCTTCGAGAAGCTGCGGGACCCGAAGTCCTATTACTTCGCCCTCCAGCCTGCGGTCGTCTTCGCGGATCTCAACCAGGGGTACGTCTTCCACAGACCTCTAAGTCAAATGCGAAGGTGCCGCTGGGCCGTCGGCTTTATCGGCGAGAGCAACTACGACAAGGCCAGAAAGATGGCGACCGTTCGCGGCTGGGTCAAGCCGGGCCAATACACAACGCCCAAGGAGCTCGACCGCCGGTTCAAGGAGATCTTCGAAGCACGCTGAGACGTGCCAGCGGAAAGCCGCCCGGGCCGCTTCGCCGCAGCAATGTACCAGCCTAATCGTCCATGGGGGCGTCGGCCAGGCCGGCGACGGCCAGGCCGTGGGCCGCCGCGTAGGAGCGGATAACCTCGCCCAGGGCCTCGCGCCATTTGTCCAGGCCGATGCTCTCGAACGGGGCAATGTGATAGCTCAGGTCGGCCCGGCGGTCGGCGAAGTGGTCCTTCACATCGTCCATCACGTGCAGGAACTCCCGCCCCCCGGCCGGGGCATTCTTCGGCAGGCGGCTCTTTTCCCAAACCTTTTCCAGAGAACGATATGCGTCGCAAGCGCCCTCCATGACGCCCCCCACCTTGGCATGGGCGGCCACCATCATGCCGACCGCCTGGCGAGGCTGGGGAGCCTTTTCGGCCTCGGCAGCCCGGCCGAGCAGCGCCTCGGCCTCGGCCACGCCCAGCAGCATCTCGACGTGAGAACGGATGAACTGCGCCAGCGACAGGAATACCTCCAGGTTGTAGCGGTTGCGTTCGGCGCGGACGAGGCTGGCGTGCAGCCCGGCCAGCAATTGGTCGTTCTCACGCAGCCGCGCCGGCGCCTCCGCCAGGAGTCTTTCGTACCGCCCCTGCCAGGCCGGCTGGCAGGCCAAGTCCCTCGGGTCAGGCAATGCCGGCGGCAGCAGGGTCCAATCACTGCGGGTGACGGGCCGCTTGCCCCCCGAGTAGCCGTACCCCGGGCCCCGAACCCTCGACGGGCGGCGGTCCCAGGAAGATTCCCAGAACCGCGCCTGGTCCTGCATCCGGCGGTACAACTCGACCATGTCGCTCACGCCCCGGCCGTAGAAGATTTCCGTGAACTCGGCGACGGTCTGTTCGATGGGCGCGGCCCCCGGCGCCCACCCGCCCTGGGCCA
>LJUF01000181.1 GCA_001303665.1 Phycisphaerae bacterium SM23_33
GTGCCGCCGCCGACGATCGTAATCTCCAACCTGTCCGGCCGGTCCACGATCTCGAGATTGTCCCACCAGACGCCGTAGTTGGTCTGGCCGCCATCGCCGTTCCGCCCGCCCTGGTAATCGCCGCTGTGGTTGGCGAAGACCGGGATGGGACGGTCGCGATGCACGTTCAGGCCGGACGTGCCCGCCCGCCCGGGGTTCTTCAGTCCCGGCGGGTCCACCGCGCCCCAGGTGCCCTCGCTGACAACCGGCTGCCTGGCGGCGGCCAGGGCGGCGAGGAACCGGGCGACGGGCGGCCAGTCCCACCCGCCGCGTCCGCCGTAGGACAGCATCGGTCGGACGACCTGCGGGGTGGCGGCCACCAGCTTGGTCAGATTGAAGAACTCCCAGACGTCCTGCTCGCCGTCTGCGTCGGTCTTCAGGCCCCATTCCTTCCGCCCCACGAGCTGCTGCAGGTGCCACACCTCGGTCTTGGACGGGCGCGGGTGCCAGCCGGCCAGCTTGGCCATCGGCGGAATCGCCGACGGGTCGGGCATCCCCTTGCAGGTGTACACCAGCGAGAAGACCTCCGGGTGGCGCATGCCGAACTGAAGGGCGGCCGTGGCCGAGTAGCCCCGGTCGCCGCTGCACACGATGAAGGCCGGGTCGATGCTCGGTGTCGTCTGCGAGCGGTTGACCTTCAGGTCCTTGACGGCCCAGTCCACAAAGGCCAGCATCCGCCGCCAGGTGTAAGGCTGGATGCTGCCCTGGCGGAGGCTGCCCAGTGTGCCGTGGGACTGGGGATAGCCGAAGTAGAACGTGTCGAAGGGGACGGGGTCCCCGGAGGCGGCGCCGGGCGCCTGCGGGCCCCTGTCCTGGGGCGACAGCAGGATCGTGTCCAGCCGGTGGGGCCAGCGCGGGCGGCGGAACATGCCGTTGCCGGTCAGCACCAGCTCCAGCGGCGCCGGCAGCTTTACGGCCTCGGGGATGAACACGCTCCAGTTGTAGTATTGATCGGGCAGGTTACTCAGCGGCGGGGCCGTCCACTGCACGTACTGGAGCCGCCGGCCGGGGTAGTCGAACAGCACCTTCATGTCCATCTGCCGCTGGAAGACCGGCTTGCCCGGCCCCTTGACCTCCTCGACCGGCCCGGCGGTCTGGCCAGCGCCGAAAGTCCAGGTGTTCTCGCGCCCGTTGACCGCCACGGTCACGGCGTAATAGCCCCTGCCGGCCCGGGCGGGATGGTGCACGTACAGCCCGGTGCCGTTGGCAAGCGGCTCCGTGCCCGCCGGCGAGGCGGGGATGACCAGCCGGTCGATGACCACCTGCTCGTAGGCGCTGGCCGGGATGCCGTAGTACTGCCGCGAAACCAGAAACCATCTTGGCGTAGTCCAGGTCCACCAGCATCCGTTTTCGCATGATCTGGAAGGCCTGGTCGGGCGAGCGGCCGTTGACGTTGTAGCAGGACAGCGGCCCGACCTCGGCCAGCAGGGTCGCCTCGGCCAGCCCATCCGCGGTGATGGGCCTGTCCGATGCGTACACGCGATAGCGGACCCGCCACCTGGCGTCCAGGCTGTCCAGCGCCTCCTTCAGCTCGCCCCACGTGGGCCGGTCGTTCTCGACCACCCTTTCTATTTCCTGCCAGGTGATGACCTGCCAGGTGATGAAGGTCTGGCCGGCGGCGTGGAAGGCCTTGACGCCCTGGACGGCCGGCAGCTCGGCCTGGGCCCCGCCGTCGCAGGCGATCTCCAGGAAGGTCTTGTCCTTGATCCAGCCGGGAAAGGCCTTCACCTCAAAGGTCACGCTCTTCCTGCCCTTCAGGGCCCCGGCCGGCACGGCGAAGCTGTCGTACCAGGGAGCAATCAGCTCCAGGGGCTTGCCGTCGCCGGTTAGCCGGACGTCCACGTCGACCAGGGCCTCGTCGGCATCCGCCGGCGGCGGCTCGCGGAAGCACACCAGCCGCGCCCCGCGAACCTTCACCTGGGCGCCGAGGGCCGAAAGGTCGAAGCTGACCTGCCTGCCGTCCTCGGAGATGGTCATCGTGTTGGGATGGGCGTAATGGCCCTCGCCGCCCCATTGTTCCACGGCGATGGCGGCCGGCGCGGACCGCCCGGCCGCCAGCACCGCCAAGAGGCAGCAGGTCTGGATCAGGTTTCTCATGTCCGCCTCTCCTTTTGCTCGCCGTCCGATCTGCAAGCCCGGCTCCCGCCCGGACGGACCGGCCTCTTCCAGCCGGGCAGGGACATAGAGCCGAGGCCGCGACTCTACCGGCCCGCCCCGCCGCCCGCAAGCTCTGTCCGAGAGCCCGGACGACCCAGTCGCGGGCAAGACCCGCCCCGGCCGGGCGTTAAGCTTAATGACTCGGCAAAGGCCGCACGGGGTGGTACAATGACTGTGCAGGAGCGATACCGCCGTTGGGCAGGGGTGTTATAGAGAATTGAACCTGGTGGTCTGGCAGGAGATTGGGACAAACAGCCATGGCGCGAGAAAGCTTTGATTCACAGCGGGGATGCGGCGGAGTTGCGAACTTGTGCTTCCGGCGCCGGCCAAGCCGGCCGGCGGTGCGAAGCCGCCTGCTGCCGCTGCTGGCGGCGGCGATGGTGCTGGCCGCGGGCGCGAATGTGCAACTGGCGGACACGGTCACCAAGACGGACGGCACCATCCTGAACGGCCGCATCCTCGAGGAAAACGACAGCTGGATCGTTCTGGAGGTCCAGAGAGGCAGCGCCAAGCTGACGCTGCCCATCGCCCGGGCCGCCATCCGATCCATCACCCGCGGACCGGGGCAGACCGGGCCCACAGACCCCCAGGCCACGCCGGCCAGCGCACCCGCCGGGCCGGGATACTACCCCCTGCCCATCTACGGGGAAATCGGCGTCGAGGTGAAGGCCGAGTTCCTCTCCGAGGCCCTGGCCGACGCCCGCAGCCGCAAGCCGGACTTCGTCGTGCTGGCCTTCGACACCGCCGGCGGCTCGATGGAGGAAATGGACAAGCTCATCAAGCTGCTGGGAGAGGCCAAGGACCTGAAAATCATCGCCTACGTCCGCAAGGCCACCTCGGCGGCGGCCCTGCTGGCCCTGGCCTGCCCGGAGATTTACATGGCCATCGACGGGATGATCGGCGCGGACCTGCCCGATCGCCAGTCGCCCGGCAGCCTCATCGAGGCCGTAGATAGGAAAAACCTCTCCCAGTTGCGGTCGAGGGCCCGGGCGGCCGCCCGGTCGGGCGGGCATCCCGTGGCGATCGCTGAAGGCATGTTCAACCCGGACCTGGAGCTGGTGCTGGTCACGGAGGGCGGCAAGCCGGTCGTCAAGCCCGGACAGGCCGAGAAGCCGCTGAAGGCCAAGGGCAAGCTGCTCACGCTCATCGGCAAGGAGGCCGTCGAGTGCGGGCTGGCCAAGGGCTGGGCCCGGGACGTGGCGGCCCTGAACGAGGTCATGGGGCTGGAGCCATGGCACGTGGTGCCCGGCGGGGCGTGGGCCACGATGATCCGAAAGGGCCAGGAGACCCGCCGCAGCCTGGAAATGGGCGAGCGAAAGCAGCGCTACGAAGAGTACATGAAAAAGATCGCCCCGGAGCTGGAGCGGATCGACAAGGAGCTGGAGGAGGTCAAGGCCAAGGGCAAGGCCGCCGAGGCCGACAAGAAGAAGCTCCAGCGCCAGTTCGACCAGGCCAACGAAGACGTGCAGGTCAGTTACCGCCGGCAGCTCAGGGAAGCCGGGAAGTACGCCCAGAGCAACCCGGACCTTGCCCGCGACATGCAACGCCGGGCAAAGGAGCGGCGCGAGGAGGACCTGCGCGACGTGAAGCGCCGCATGAAGCCCGAGGCCGACAAGATCCAGGATGAGATCCGCAACCTGTACGAGGAAATGAAGCGCCTCCAGGCCGAGCGCCAGAAGCTGCTGGCCGACGCCCCCAAGTAGCCGCCGTCCCTTACAGCCCGTCCCGAAGTCTGCAATCCGGCCGGAGGATGCCTCCGGCGAATCGGCGAACGCCCATGCCCGCAAGCCCGCGAAGCGGCAGCGACCGCGCCGCGGAAGACGGGTAGGCGATCCGGCAAGTCTGTGGTAAAATGAACCCAGTCGGGGATCACGGAGGATCGGACCACCCAAGCTCTCGACTTGCAGAGTCTGCCGGCATGGCCGAAGACAACCGCAGGAACCTGAGGCGCCCGACAGCGTCCCGGACCGCTTCGACCGGCGTGGGCGCCTGGCTGTGGGGCGCCTCGCTGTTCACCAGCATCATGGTGGCGGGGCTGCACCTGTCCCCGGGCCTGGCCGGACGGGCCATCCTCGGCCTGATCGCCGTGGGCTTCGTCATGTTCGCCATCGCCCGGGCCAGCGTCGCCGACATGCAGCCGCCGGCCTCGTCCTGCGCCCACCTGCTCCGCCCCCGCATGCGGGCGATGTACTGGGCCGGATATGCCCTCATGTTCTCCGGGGTCGCCCTGACGGCGCTGGTCTCCCTGAGCCGGTGGGCCCGGTAGCCTGTCACTTCCCCCGAAGGCCCTTGACCGCCCCGCCAACCAGGCCCACCAGAAGTCCGATCGCCACCAGCCCCAGCCCGAAGAGGCTGCGCCCCCTGTCATCCTGGATGTACCGCCAGGCATGGTCCAGCGGCACGCCCGAGAACGCCGCCGTCCACAGCACGATGAACAGCCATCCGACCAGCGCCCCGCACATGGCTCCGGTCAGGCCGTACACCAGCGCCTTGGTGGCTCGGCTCACCCAGTTCATTCGCCCGGCCCTTTCGGACCTGCCTCGCGCGCCTTGCCCTGGCCGACCTGCCTGCTGCCGCCAGGCTGGCAGGCCCGCCCGGCCGGGTCCTGCCGGTAGAACGACATCAGCTGCTCGTACAGGGCCGGGTGGCGCCGCCGCAGCGCCACGGGCCTCTCAAAGAACGCCTCGGTCGCCACCGCGAAGAACTCCGCCGGCTGCGTCGCCCCGTAGGCGTCCAGGAGGGTCTTGCGGTGGTGCTCCAGGTCGTCGATCAGCCGCTGGTAGTCGCCGCCGAGGACGCGGGCCCAGGCCAGGTACATGGAGCGCCGCGGCAGGGCCGGCGCCCCGTCCACCTGGCCGTCCTCGCTGTCCAGTTGGTGGGCGAATTCGTGCAGGACGACGTTGTGGCCGTCGTGGGCGTCGCCCGCTCCCTTCCGCACGTCGTCCCACGACAGCACCACGGGCCCGCGATACCAGGACTCGCCCGCCCGCGACTGGGCGCCCCCCACGAGGACGCCGTCGGGCCTGGGCCGGACGGCCTGGGCGAAATAGCCGTGCGGATAGACGAAGATGGACTTCATCCTGGGATAGTAGTCGGTCTGGCGGCCCAGCAGCAGGATGCAGGCCTGGGCGGCGATGGTGACGCGGATCTCGTCGGTCAGCTCCAGCCCGCCGCAGCCCTCGAATCGCTTCTCGTCCAGAAAGACCAGCACGTGGCCCTGGAGCTGGTTCTGCTCCTCCGGCGTCAGCAGCCGGTAGTAGGGCACGTTCCGCTGGAGGATGGGCAGCCATTCCGGCGGGAACGGCCGCCGGCGAATCCTCTCACGCCTTCTCCGCTTGAAGCCCAACATCGCGGCGCCTCTGGAGCAGTCGCTTTCCAGCCGTGCGCCCGGGCGGGTCGCATCGTTTCTCCCGGCCGGCAGATCAAGAAGGTGGGGCTCGGCTCCGCTTCGTCCCATTCTACCAACTCTGGGGTGAGGGATTCATTCCGGCCGGTCGAGCAGGACGAAGCCGACCTGGTCCATGGCCTTTTTCCAGACCTTGCCGGTGAGGGGAAATCCCTCGCCGGCCCAATGCACGCCGTCGGAGGCCAGCAGCTTCGTGCGGTCCGGCTGGGCCTGGAATTCCTCGAACAGATAGCAGATGGGAATCCTGTTGGCCCGGCAGGTCTTGACCAGGGCGGCGTTGTAGCCGGCCTCGGGCCTGGATTGAGGATCCTTGAAGCCCCGCGGCGGGATGGTGGCGATGACGGGCACGCTGCCGCGCTTCTCGCAGCTGGCGGCCATGGCCAGCAGGTCGTCCATGGCGGCGGCGATCTCCTTTTCCGACTTGCCGTTGTTGGTGCCCAGCAGGATGAGGCAGAACTCCGGGTTGACGGCCGCCAGGTCCTGCTCGATCCTGCCCCGGCCGAAGCCGGTGCGCTGGCCGGGATATCCCCTGGCCGCCACGCGATACCGGCCCAGGAAGGCCTCGATGTACGCCCCGTAGTTGGTCGCGTAGGTCAGGGAATCGCCGAAGGCCAGCGCCAGGCCCTTCTTGACCTTGCCGGCCCCGGCGGCGTGAATCCTGCGGACGTGCTCGGCGTACGCGGCCCGGTCGGTCTCCAGCTCCGTCGGTTTGGGCTGCTCGAAGCCCCCCGCCGCCCTGGCCGAGACCTCCTTCGACCAACCGGAGAGGTTGTCCTCAAAGTCCGCCGCCAGGACGCGGTAGCGGTACGTCCCGGCGGCCCGCGGCCGGTCCAGATGCTCCGGCAGGGCCGACTCCGCCAGCTTGGCGAAGCCGCCGTCCTCGCCGGCCCGGCTGATGACGTACGTGGCGATCCCGGTGTTGTCGGCCACGCGATTCCAGGTCAGGCGCACGCCCTCGCCGCCGGCCTTGGCCTTCAGGCCGGCCGGGGCCGGCGGCGCCGTGGTGTCCTCCCCGCGATAGATGACGAAGTCGCGCAGGTGCAGCACGCCCTTGCCGCCCGGCGTGGCCGAACCGTGGAAGCGAACGTTGGAGTAGTCCGTGGAGCCGGCGACGGTGCTCTCCACCACCGCGTTGTAGCGAAACCGGTCGCAGAAGTAGATCACCGGCAGCCAGGCCCCGCCCAGGAACTCCCGGTAGGCCTTGCTGGTGGTGTTGTCCTTGGCCCGCTGGTCGAACATGTTCAGCGGCACGCGGTCCACCCCGCCGTCCCCGCGGGCCAGGAAGGCCAGCTTCAGCCCCGCGGAGTTCTGAATCCTCACCGGGAACTCTCTGGCCGGCCCCTGGCCGCCGTCGGGGATGTCCACGTCGCCGAAGCGGTGATACACCACCACCGAGCCGGCCGGCGACCCCTTGTCATACGACGGCGGCGGGGGCGGCGGGCTGGCCGTCCGCGTCACCCCGTCCTCGCGCCGGGGGACGTTCACCCCCCGGATCTGCCCGTAATCGAGCACCTGGTGATAGTCGTTGGAGCCCATGATGGCCCACGACCACTCGGCCGCCGGGCTGGATGGAGTCGGCCCGGGGACCGTCCGGTTGAGGTTCATGATCCAGGTCTGGCCGGTGCCCACGTAGGCCCCCAGCTCGGCCAGCGGCACCGACAGGGTGACCGTCCAGCCCTGGCTGGGCGTGATGGCGGCGGCGACCTTGGCCGAGCTGTCCCAGGACCTCTCGTCCCGGACGCTGCCGCGGGTTCGGGCGTCGAACAGCGTGCCGGCGGGGTTGACGATGAAGTGGAAATACCCCACCCGCTGGTCGCCGGTGACGAACAGCTCCACGCAGTCGTCCTTCCACACGTCCCCGTCGCGCTGGGTCACGCTCCGGGTGAGCTTGTCGGTCTCCGGCTGCTGGCACTGCCAGGCCACGTACAGCCTGGTGGCGTCGAAGAGCACGCGGGCGGTGGTCTTCAGCGGGCCGGGCTTGTCGGTGGTGCATTCGCCCAGCGGAAGCGGCGGGCACTTGGCCCACACCGGCGAGCCGAGCGTGCCGTCGATGGGCGGGCCCTTTTCCACGATGACGACCTGCATCAGCCCGCGCTGGGGCTTGAGGGCGGCCTGTCCGGCCTGAGCCGGCCCCGCCGCCGTTGCCGGAGCTGCCGGGGCCCGGCCCTCGTCGCCGCCGCAGCCAAAAACCATCAGACCGGCCAGTACGATAAACGCAGCCTTCTTCGCCATGACGATTTCCTCTCCAGCTATCCTGATGCCTCGCCCGAGCGCTTCGCGGAACCGATTCGCCAGCCGCCCCGCCGAGCGCAGCCATCCGCACTGTTCGCGTCGCTGGCGGCTATCCTATTCGAGAGCGGAACTCCGGCAAGCCCTTTGCACTGACCTTCAGTCGGTACAGCGTGCCGTCGGCCGTATCGGCGCCGTCCGAGCCGCCGGCCGTGGTCACGTACAGCTCATCCAGCCCGTCGCCGCCAAAGATCACCGAGGAGACCTTGGCCACGGGGAACTGGATCTTCTCGATGAGGCTGCCCTCGGGGCTGTAGCGAAATACCGCCCACCCGTCCCAGCGGGCCGACCAGATGCTGCCGCCCGCATCCACCGTCATGCCGTCGGGGGTGCTGCCCTCGGCCGACAGGTCCAGGAAGACCCGGCGGTTCGACAGCTCGCCGTTGGCCTGGTCGTAGTCGAACCGGAAGATCTTTCGGGCGCTGGAGTCGGTCCAGTAGAAGCCCTTGCGGTCGGGGGTGAACGCCATGCCGTTGGAGATGCCGGTGCCCTTGAACAGGCAGGTGGCGCGGCCGTCGGCCTC
>LJUF01000182.1:0-2991 GCA_001303665.1 Phycisphaerae bacterium SM23_33
ACGTGGCCGAGGACGACGAGCAGGGCCGGGCCGCCGTGGCGGAGATCCAGCGCGGGCTCACGGCCGAGCTGGAGACGGGCGGATGCGAGACCAACCTGGCCCGGGCGCTGCGCCAGGCGGCCGACCGGGTCCAGGGGCGGCGTGTGGTCGCCATCGTCATCGTCAGCGACGGGCAGATCACCAGCCGGGACGAGAGCGGGAAGATGAACGCCCTGCGGGCGGCGGTCTCCGACGTCGCCAAGCGGCACATCCCCATCTACGCCGTCGGCGTGGGTGACCCCGAGCTGCGGCAGAACGTCAGGCTGACCCAGTTGCAGGGGCCGGTGAAGGTCCGGAAAGGCTCCGACATCGAGCTGACGGCGTATCTGGCCAACAGCAACTGCGGCGGGCAGGTGGTGGAGCTGCGCCTGTTCTACCGGCCCGCCGGGGTCCAGGACTGGCAGGACACCGGCGTGGCCAGTCAGGTCAAGCTGGCCGGCGAGCCCGGCCTCCGGCGCCTGGAGGAGCAGAAGGAGGTCCTCCGCCACGAGGCCGGCCAACTGGGCAAGTTCGAGTACAAGGTTGAGGTCAAGCCCCTGGAGCGCGAATCCGACACCGAGGACAACTCCGCCACCGCCAAGGTGGAGGTGTCCGACGAACGCGTGAAGGTGCTGCTGGTCAGCGGCGACGGGGGGTGGGAGTTTCAGTACCTGCGAAACCTGCTGCTGCGGAGCCCCGAACGCTACGCCGTCAGCAGCTGGCAGCAGAACGCCGAGACTGACTTCAACCAGGAGGCCTCCAGCGGCATGCAGCTCACTCAGCTCCCGCGGGAGAGCAAGGAGCTGTTCACGTATGAGGCGGTGATCCTGTACGATCCGGCCTACACCGAGGGCGGTTTCGACGGGGAGTTCGTCAACGTCCTGGAGGATTTCGTTTCGAACCATCACGGCGCGGTCTGCTACATCGCCGGCAACAAGTACACGGAGCTGAACCTGACCCATATCGACCCGCGGGGCAGGCCGGGACCGTTCGACAAGCTGGCCGCCATGCTGCCGGTGGTGCTGGACCGCCAGACCATCAACATCGCCGCCCGGATCCTCAGCGGCCGGCCGTCGGCCTGGCCCGTCCTGCCCACCGCCGTCGGGCTGGACCACCCCGTGCTGCGGCTGGGCAGGGACGACCCGGAGAACCTTCACATCTGGCAGAGCCTGCCGGGCGTGTACTGGTCCTACCCGGTGATCAAGCTCAAGCCGCTGGCCTCGGCCCTGGCCGTCAGCAGCGACCCGGAACGCCGCATCGTCGGCGCCGGCGACGAGCCGGCCCCCATGGTGGCCATGCAGTACTACGGGAAGGGCCGCGTCCTGTACCTGGGCACGGACGAGAGCTGGCGCTGGCGCTACCTGGAGGACGGGGAGTACCACAAGCGCTTCTGGTTCAACGCGGTGGACTGGCTGGCCTCCGGCCGGCTGCAGAAGAGCCGGGTGATCATCACCACCGGGGCGGACAGGTTCAGCGTGGGGGAGAAGATGCGCATCCGCGTGGAGGCCTACGACAAGGACTACAGGCCGCTGGAGGATGAGACGTTCGTGGTGGAGATGGTCCCGGCCACCGGCGAGCCCGTGGAGATCGAACTGCGTCGCGACGCCAAGAGGAAGACCAAGGTCAGCGGCCAGTACGAGGGCGAGATCCCCTTGACCGCCGTGGGCCGCTTCGAGCTGACCGCCAAGAGGAATGACCCGGACTACAAGGACCTGGTGGCCGGGAAGACCATCACCGTCATCCTGCCGGAGGAGGAGCGCAGGCACCCCGAGGCCGACCCCACCACCTTGCAGACCATGGCCCCGGGGGAGAACTTCATGCTGATCCACGAGGCGGATCGGCTGCCCGGCGCCATGCCCAAAGGCAAGCTGCCGCCGCTTTTCAACGAGGTGCCGCGCGACCTCTGGGACGTGCCGCTGGCCATCGTGATGGTGGTGACGCTGCTGGGGGGAGAGTGGATCTTGCGCAAGCGATACAACATGGCATGATCAGGCGGCGCCGGGCCCTGTGCCCGCCGCCTGCATGCCTTCGGAGACGTCGATGCCGCCGGAAACTCTGCTGTCTCCCGAGATCTACCGCAAGCTCTCCGCCCTCAGGCGGGCGCTGCGGGTGCACCTGGTCGGCCGGGGGCTGTGCTGGCTGATCCTGGCCCTGGTGGGGGCGGTGTTCTTCACCCTGGCGATCGACTATCCCCTGCGCCTGGACCGCGCCCAGCGGGCCCTGATCATGGCCCTCGTGCTCGGCGGGGTCGGCTACGTCGTCTGGCGGTTCCTGCTCCGCCCCTTGCTGGTGCCGATGGACGCCGAAGAGCTGGCCCTGGTGTTGGAGAACCATTACCCCCAGTTGGACGACCGTCTCATCAGCTCCCTGCAATTCGTCACCAGCCCCACCAGCCGGGCCGGGGCCTCCGCCGCCCTCATCCACAAGGTCCTCCAGCAGACCAATGCCTTGGCCGGGCAGCTCCATCCGGGCGAGCCGGTCGAGGCCGCCGGCACCTGGACCCGGGCGGCCTGGCCCGGCGGGGCGACGATCGTCCTGCTGGTGTTCTCCGTATGGCAGTGGCCGATCATGGGCCCGTGGTTCATGCGGAACGTCCTGCTGTCCAATGCCCTCTACCCTCAGCAGACGTACCTGACCGTGGAAGGCGGCCCGGAGTTCCGGGTCGTCCGCGACGGCGACTTGACGGTCCGGGTGTGGGCCGACGAGAGGCACGTCGTCCCGGCCCAAGTGACGTTCCAGACGGAGTACCCTGGCCTGGGCAAGCTGGACGAGAACGTCTTCGGCACCGGGCCGAATCGCAACCTGTACGTCAAGACCTTTGAGAGGGTCGCGGACTCCTTTTACTTCAGCGTCCGCGGCAACGACGCCCGCACGGACAAGTTCCGGGTCGTCGTCCGCCCCCGCCCGGAGCTGGTGGCCTTGAGCGGCGTGAAGCACTTCCCCGACTACATGAACCTTCAGGGCAAGGACGAG
>LJUF01000182.1:3045-10005 GCA_001303665.1 Phycisphaerae bacterium SM23_33
GACCTGGCGTCGGCCCGGCTGCTGCTGAGGGGCCAGCCGCCCGTGGACATGCGCATCAGGGACGTTCCGCCGCCGGAGGACCCGGAGGGCGGCCTGCGGCCGCAGGGAATAGAAGGGATGGTGGAGATTCCCCCGGTCACCCAGCTGCCGGAGATGGAGCTGCGCTTCGAGCTGACCGACACGGAGGGGCTGACCAACACCCGGGGCGCGGTGTACACCCTCCGCATCGACCCGGACGGCCCGCCCAGAGTGTCCATGGACCGCCGGTTCGTCCGCGGCGAGGTCACCCCCCGGGCGACCATTCCCCTGGTGATCAAGGTCACGGACGATTACGGGTTGGACCGTGTTTCCGTGACCGCCGAGGGCGTGCTGGAGGGGGCGAGCAAGACCCGGCCGGCGGCGCAGGAGTTCGAGGCCGCCAAGATCGCCTCCAAGGACAAGGAAGTCAGCCTGGGTTACGACCTGGAGCTGCAGAAGATGACGCTGCAGGTGGGGCAGCTGGTCCGCCTCCAGGCGCTCGCCCGCGACACCCTGCCGGAATCCTTCGAGGGGCCCAACGTCGGCAAGAGCGTCGTCCAGACCTACAAGATCGTTTCCGAGGCGGAGTTGCTGGAGGAGCTGGTCCGCCGCCAGAAGGAGATTCGAGAGGAGTTCGAACTGGCCGTCATCCTTCAGGCCGAGGTCCGCGACAAGATTCGCGCCATGGGCGACCGGCTGGCCGGGGCCGGGCTCGATGCGGAGGCCAAGCGCTTCCTGAACGAGGCCGTCAAAGGCCAGCGCCGGGTGGCCGCCCAGTGTGCCGTCACCGCCCAGCAGCTTCAGGACGTCCTGGAGGAGATGAACTGCAACCGCGTCGGCGCCCCGGCCGAGAAGCGCAGCCTCGCCGAGGACATCATCGCCCCCCTGGACGAAATCTGCAAAAAACCCATGAACGACATGGTCGCGCAGATGGATCGTGCGTCTAATATAGACAACGCGGCCGGCTTGGGCAGCTTCGCCAAAGACACACATGCCGTGCTGGACGGGTTTTACAATTACCTCGAAATGATACTCAAGGCGATGAAGCGGTACGAGAGCCGGCGCGAGCTGGCCCAGCGGCTCAAGGTCATCATCGGCATCAGCGAGGGCATATTGAAGGCGATCCAGAAGGAGCTGGAGAGGCAGGGCATCAACGTGTTTGACTCGACAACTCAGCCGGTGCAGCCGCCTGAGAAGTGACCGAACGGCCCCGGGGGGGCGTCCGGCCCAGGCCGCTCAGCCGTGCCGCGACCGGAGGAAGCAGCAATGAACAGGAACCTGAAAATGTGGCTGGCCGGGGGCCTGGTGCTGTTGATCGGGCTCGGCCCGGCCGCCACCGGCCAGGAGGACGAGGCCGCGCCGGTCGGCAGTGAGGTGCCGTACCGACAGGTATTCGTCAGGAAGCAGTTCGCCGAGCTGGTCCGCCGGATGCTGGAGGTGGCCGACCTGCTGGCTGAACGCGAGCCTGGCACCGCCCGGGCCATCCGCATGGCCGTGGATCAGGCCCAGAGGGCCTTTATCGAGGAGAATATGGCCAAGGTGGTCGAGCACTTCGGCAAGGGCCTGGTGGCCCTGGCCCAGTCCACCCAGGCCGACGTGGTCAAGGAGCTCAAGAGCGTCCTGGAGACGCTGGAGCGCGGCGAGGTCCGCACCGCCGACGAGCAGAAGATCCGCGACTGGAAGTCGTTCCTCCAGACCATCCAGCAACTCATCAAGCAGGAGGATCAGCACCAGAGAGACTCCCGCCTGGCGGCCGAGGGCGAGAAGCTCGGCAGCCAGATGCAGAAGCTGGGCCAGAAGCTCAAGGACATCATCGAACGCCAGAAGCAACTGCTCCGCGACACCGAGAAACTCCCGCCGGCCGAGGACGCGGCCGGCAAGCTGGCCGAGGCGCGGGCGGCGATTCGCAAGCTCATCGAGGACGAGACCAAGCTTCGCGACGCCACGGCGGCGGCCACCGTGGGCAAGCTGCTGCTGGCGGCGCAGGAGCAGGACGACCTGAAGCAGCGGGCGGAGGGCCTGGCCAAGAAGCTGGAGCAGCTTGGCGGCGACAAGGGCGTCGCCGCGGCCTTGGCCAAGGCCGGGACGGGCGGCTCGGAGGGCGCTTCCGGCGGGAACGCGGCCAAGGCGGCCGCCGGACATACCGGAAAGGCCGCCGGGGCGATGGGCCAGGCACTCGACAAGCTTAACAAGACCGACGCCGCCGGCGCCGGCCCGCATCAGGATGAGGCCATCACCGCCCTGAAAGAGGCCGAGAAGGCCCTGGGCGGGGGCATGGCCGCCCTGGGCGCCGGCTCCCAGGCCGGCCAACTGGCCAAGGACCAGACGCAGCTCCAAAAGGACACCCAGGAGCTGGCCAAGGTCGTCAAGGACGCCGCGTCGGCCGCCGAGGCCATGGGCGCCGGACCACAGGACGCCTCCCAGGGCCAGCCGGGCAACCTCGATCGGGCCGCCGGTCACATGGGCAATGCCGCCGAAAAGCTCGGCGAGCAAAACAAGCAGGCGGCGGCGGACTCTGAGAAGAAGGCCCTGGACGAGATGGAGGGCCAGTCCCGCCGGCTGGGGGAGCTGGCGCGGAAGCTCGCCGAAGAGGCCCGCCAGGCCGACCTCACCAAGCAGAAGACCCAGCAGGATCAGACCGCCGAGCAGACCGGCCAGTTGTCGAAGAAGATGGAGAAGTCCTCGACGAAAGAGCAGAAGACCCCCGGGCAGCCGCAGGTGGCTTCGGCCCAGGGGTCGATGCAGCAGGCCTCGAAGCAGTTGGGCGGGGGCAACCCCGGCGGCGCCAGCGGCAGCCAGGACCAGGCCTCCCAGAGCCTGCGCGAGGCGGCCCGGCAACTGGACGAGGCGATTCGGCGGGCCCAGGACGCCCGGCAGGAAGAGGCCCTGGTGAAGATTGAGGCCATCCTGCGGGAGATCCTGAAATCGCAGCAAACGATCACGGGCGGCACGGCCGAGGTGTATAATGAACGCAAGGGCCAGAAGTACGAGCGGTCGGAGCTGGTGAAGCTGGCGGAGCTGGCCGACGGGGAGGGCACGCTGGCTGAAAAGGTCGCCCATGCCCTGAAGCTGGTCAAGGACGAGGGTACCACGGTGGTCTTTCCGGTGGTGTTGGATGAGACCCGCGGCGATCTGTCCAGCGTGCAGCAGCGGCTGGCGCAGCAGCAGGCCGGCCCGCTGACGCAGTCGATTCAGCAGGGCATCGAGCAGAACCTCAAGGACCTGATCGCGGCCCTTCAGAGTGAGATTCGCCGCCGCCGGCAGGGGGGCGGCGGTGGCGGCGGCGGCGGGGGCGGCAGGCCCCCGCTGGTGCCGACCTCGGCGGAGCTGAAGATGCTCCGCAGCCGGCAGACGCAGATTTACCAGCGCACGCTGGTGGTCAACGCCCAGGTCGCCAGCGGCGAGTTGGCCGGCCCCGAGGCCAAGCACCATCACGACATCCTGGCCCAGCGCCAAGGGGCGCTGAAGGACATGACAGCCCAACTGAAGGCCAAGATGGGGAGGCAATGACTCCCCTGAAAGCGCAGGAGAACACATGAAAACCCGCATGCTCTTGCTGGCGACGCTGGCGGTGGCGGTTCTGGTTGTCCCGGCCGCGGCGCAGATGCTGGACCCGGCCGACCCGGGCAGCACCCTTACGCCGCAAAGGCTGGAGAAGCTGCTGCGGGAGGCCAAGGCCCAGCGCATGAGCATGGAGCGCGACCAGGTGGCCGTCGAGATCCGCGAAGGGCTGCTGTTCGACCCCGACAAGATCGACGAGGCCATCCAGGCCCTGTACGCCTCCCCCACGAACAACTGGGACGATAACGTGCAGCGCATCTGCCAGGCCTTCGCCATGGTGGACCTGCGCTTCCGCGAGGCCTGGAAGGCCGCCCAGAAGGGCGATTACGCCGAGGCCGCCAAGACGCTCAAGTCGCTCATCAGCAAGCGCGACACCAGCTACCTGGCGGCCGCCCGGCAGTTCTGCTACGCCGACGCCCTGGCCGCCACCGGCAGCACCGAGGACGCCGTCGAGGCCTACACCGACCTGGTCGGGGCCATGCCCGACCGCTTCAGCTTCGCGGCCATGGCCGTCCTCCGCGCCGCCGAAACCTATGAGAAGATGCACCGCCGGTATTACGCCATGTCGCTGTACAAGGCCTGGGTGGACAGCTTCGGCCTGCTGGACCCGGCCCAGGCGGACAAGCTCCTGGCCAAGGCCCAGCAGGTGGAGGGGGAGTATCGCGACCCGCTGGGGACCCTGGCCGGCAAGATGGGCCAGGCCCAGGACCGCCTGACCCGCGCCGACAGCGGCCGGGACACCCAGGTGAAGCAGAAAGAAGTCATCGAGATGCTGGATGACCTCATCGCCATGGCCGAGGAACAGTCCCAGTGCCAGGGGCAAGGCCAGTGCCAGTGCCAGGGCCAGGGCCAGGGGCAGTGCCAGGGCCAGGGCCAGGGCCAAGGCCAGGGTCAGGGCAGCAAGAGCGGCCCGGCGGCAGGCATCGGGGTGCCGTCGGCGCACGCCACGTACAGCCGGCTGGTGGGCGGCAACTCTCCCCGGCCGCAGGGCCTGGCCCAGATCCGGCCATCCGATCCCAGCGATGATTGGGGCCGGCTGCCGGCGGAGGAGCAGCGCAAGCTGCTGGAGACCTTCCGGGAGAGCATGCCCGAGCGGTATCGCGACATGATTCGCGACTACTACCGGAAGATGGCCGCCGAGCGGTAAAGCCCCCTCGTGAAGCGGCACGTCGCCACAACCTGCCTTTTCCTGGGCCTCCTCGCCGGCCTTGCCGCCGGCCAGGCGGCCCAGGTCACCACCATCACCGGGGAAAGCTTCACCGGCCGGCTGATCCGCATCGCCGATGCCGCGGCCGAGTTCGTGACCGTTTCCGGCACGCGCAAGCTGCCCGCCCGGGACCTCTGGCAGATCCGCCTCACCGACAGCGCCGATCCCATGGAGGTGCCCGGGCAGAAGGTGGTGGTCCTCACCGGGCCTGCCGCAGGCGTGCTCGCCGCCCAGGAGCTCTCCCTCCAGGCCGACAAGCTCTCCGTCGAAAGCAAGCTGCTGGGCGCCGTCACCATCGACGTCACCGCCGTGGCGGCAATCTATCTGCCTCGGCAGGACCAGAAGCCTCGCGCCTGCCAGAAGACCATGCAGGACATGGAGCTGCCCAACGTCAAGAAGGACTACCTGCTCGCCCGCAACCCGAAGGGCAATTGGGTTCCCGTCCCCGGCGTGCTCAAGGGCATCGCTTCCGGCAAGGTGACCTTCGAGTTCAGCGGTGAGGACCGCACGGTGGACCTTTCGTCGGTGCAGGCGATCCGGCTGGCGGCGGTGCCGACGGCCGGTCCGGCCCCGGCGGGGCAGCTGGTGGGCAAAGACGGCTCGACGGTCCCGTTCGGTTCCATCTCTCTGGCCGGTGCCAGGGTCTCGATCGCCGCCGCCGGGCTGAAGGCCCAGCCCGCCGACCTCGCGGCCGTGGCCGACATCCGATTCCGCTCCGAACGCTGCGTCTACCTGTCCGAGCTTGCCCCCGCCAAGGTCACCCAGGTGGGGCTGTTCGACGTGGCCTTTGCCTTCCGCCGGGACCGCAGCTCCGCCGGCACGCCGATTCAGCTCGACGGCCGAACCTACACCAGGGGCATCGGCCTTCACAGCCGCTGCGAGTTGAGCTACGACCTGGGCGGCAAGTTCCTGAGCTTCGCCGCCCTGGCCGGCATCGACGCCGCGGGCGGAAGCCGCGGCAACGCCACGCTGAGCCTCCTCGGTGACGGCAAGCCGCTCATCCAGCCGGTGAAGCTCACCGGCTCCGGCAAGCCCGTCTCCCTTCGCTGCAGCCTCGCCGGCCTGAAGGAATTCACCCTCCTGGTCGATTTCGGCGACGACGGCATTGACGTCGGCGACCACGTCAGCCTGGCCGACGCCCGCCTGGTAAAGCCCTAATCGCCTCACCCGCCCGCCGTTATACTGTGAAGCCCATGACAGCCTTGGTCCATCTTAAGGCGCTTATCCTCCAGCGCGCGTCGGGGCTGGGCTTTGTCTGCGCCGGGATTGCCCGGGCTCGGCCCTCACCCAGGCGGCAGCGGTTCGGCCGCTTCCTCCAGCGCGGCTGCCACGCCGAAATGGGCTGGCTGGCACGCGACCCGCCGTCGCGCTGCGACCCCCGCACCCTGCTGCAAGGGGCCAGGAGCGTGATCTGCCTCGCCGCTTCTTACGCGCCGGCCCCGGCTGACGAGGCCACCGCTCACGTCGCCCGCTACGCCCGCGGCCGCGACTACCACCGGCTGCTGCGCGGCCGCTGCCGACGTCTCGTGGAGGCCCTTTCGAAGGCGGCGCCCGGCGTCCGCACCCGCATCTGCGTGGATACGTCGCCCCTGTTGGAGCGCGACCTGGCGGCCGAGGCCGGCCTGGGCTGGATCGGCCGGAACGGCTGCCTGCTCACCCGCCAATTCGGAAGCTACCTGCTGCTGGCCGAGATCATCACCGACCTGCCGCTTCCCCCCGACTCACCGGCCGAGAATCGCTGCGGCCGCTGCCGCGCGTGCCTCCGGGCCTGCCCCACCGGCGCCATCGGGGAGGACGGCCTGGTGGACTCTCGCCGCTGCATCAGCTACCTCAGCATCGAGCATCGCGGCGGCATCCAGCAGGAGTTTCGCGGCGGCTGGGGGACGTGGGCCTTCGGCTGCGACGTCTGCCAGCAGGTCTGCCCCTTCAACCGCCGCCTGTCGGCGGGCGACGCCGAGCTCCGCGGGCCCGCACCGCTGGCCCGGACCCCGCTGGGGGCGATCCTGGGCTGGACGGCGGAGGATTGGGATCGGCTGACGCGCGGCTCGGCGGCCCGCCGGGCCAGGCTGGACATGTTCCTTCGCAACGCCGCCATCGCCGCCGGCAACGCCGCCGACCCGGCCAACCGCCCCGCCCTGGAAGGCCTCACCCGGCACGAATCGCCTCACGTGGCC
>LJUF01000183.1 GCA_001303665.1 Phycisphaerae bacterium SM23_33
CTCGGCCACCGGCGTCCTCGGCCGCTCGCCGCGACGGACCCGCGGCACGTACACGTGATCCCGCCGGTCGCTGAGGATGTTCCGCGAGACGTGCCCGCCGATCGCCTCCACGTCCACCGACCGGCGGCGGCCGGTGGCGCAGTCGTACTGGTATAGCTTGCAGCCGAAATAGCCCAGGGCGTAGATCCGCCGGCCGGTGCCGGCCACCGCGATCAGCCCTTCCGGGGCCGCCATCAGGTGCTCCCACTTGCCCTCCGGCGGCCGCAGCCGCCACAGGTGCGAGCCCCAGACGGGCAGCTTGCCGGTGCCCTGGTCTTCGCCCTGCTCGTCCATGGAGGCGAAGTACAGGCAGCCGTCGGCCGCCTGGACGATCCGGGAGTGGATCTTCGCCTGCCCCTCGCCCGGGCGGTGCAGCCCGCAGGCCTTGAGCTGGGAGACCACGTCGCCGCGATCGATCACCTTGCCGGAGCCCGGAACCAGTTCAAACAGCCGGGCGGAGGGATCCTTCTCGGGGTAGGCGCAGACGCCGAACCAGACGTGCCCGCGCCGGTCCCGGCCGGTGGCGCCGAAGATGGCCTTGGCCCCGGTGAATTCGGGGATCGCAATCGGCACGACCCGGGGCGGTGCCGGCGCCTGCCGGGGCGCGGCCTGAGCGGCGGCGCTCGGCGCGACCGTTTCCGCCGCCGTCCCCTCGGCTCCCAGGAAGGCATGCAGGGCAAACACACAAGCCAGGGCCGGGGAACACTTCACGGCGATGCCTCCTTTCCGGTCGTTCATTCCGCGGCGCCGCCACCGCCTCGCCGCGGCCCCATTGTACGCACGGCGGGCCGCCGGGCCAGCCCCGACCCGCTCGGCCGCGGGCGCAAACGGTCTTTTCTCCCGGGATTTCCCTTTCCACGAGTTGGAGTCATGATACAATGTTGGAGTCATGAAACTTTTCGCAGACGCCCCGATGGTGAGCCCATGGTGGCCAAAGACCCCAAACTGACCCGGCGGCTGGAGGACTACCTCGAGGCCGTGCTGGAGCTGGTCCGCCGCGACGGCGTCGCCCGGGTCCGCGACATCGCCGCCCGCACCGGCGTGAGCATGTCCTCGGTGACGGCCGCCCTGAGGCAGCTGGCCCAGATGGAGCTGGTGCACCACGACCCCTACGAGGTGGTCACCCTCACCCCCCGCGGCCAGAGGATGGGCAAGACCATCCGCCGCAAGCACGACACGCTGGTGGAGTTCCTGGTCAACGTGCTCAGCGTGGACGCCGAGCGGGCCCAGAAAAACGCCTGCCGCATGGAGCACGTGGTGGACGAGGAGGTGCTCAAGCGGCTGAGCATGCTGGGTGATTTCGTGGAAGAGCATGGGGGGCAGGGCGAGGACTGGGTGGAGGAGTTCTCGGCCTATTGCCAGCGGCACGGGAGCTGACGGCGCGGGCCGGGGACGGCGAGAACGCAGCGGAGCCGAGGCGGCCATGAGTTTGAATAGTGCTGACCCCCCCGCGGGGCCGGTCATGCCCCTGTCGCTGGCGGCGGTCGGGCGGACCGTCACCTTCGCGCGGGCCGAGGGCGGCGTGGGGCTGATCCGCCGCCTGGCCGAAATGGGCCTCACGCCCGGAGAGCCCATCCGCGTGCTCCATCGCGGCCCCGGGCCATTCATCATCATGGTCCGGGGCTCCCGGCTGGTGCTGGGACGGGGGATGGTCCAGCGGATCCTGGTCCGGCCGGGGTAGCTATCGCGTCTTGTATTGCTCGCGTTGGCGGCTTGAGTTTAGCCGCGGCCCGAAGGGCCGCGGGAGGCGGCCGGGGCGCTCCCGGGTGCGAGGCGACATGAAAGACCGGCGGCCCAGAAGCATGACCGTGGCCCTGGCCGGCAACCCCAACTCCGGCAAGACGACCATTTTCAACGCCCTCACCGGCGGGCGGGCCCACGTGGGCAATTACCCCGGGGTGACGGTGGAGCTGAAGGCCGGCTGGACCCGGCGCGGGGATAAGAGCATCCAGCTGGTGGACCTGCCGGGCACCTACAGCCTGACGGCCTACAGCGCCGAGGAGGTCGTCGCCCGCAATTTCATCCTGGACGAGAAGCCCGACGTGGTCATCGACATCCTGGACTGTTCCAATCTGGAGCGGAACCTGTACCTGGCGGTGCAGATGATGGAGCTGGGGGCGCCGCTGGTGCTGGCGTTCAACATGTCGGACCTGGCCGAGGCCGCCGGGCAGAAGATCGACGTGGAGATGCTCAGCGGCCTGCTGGGCGTGCCCATCGTGCCCACCGTCGCCCACAAGGGCCAGGGCATCGAGCAGTTGATGGCGGCCGCGGCGGCGGTGGCGGCCGACCCCGACCAGGCCGTCGGCCGCCAGCGCCTGCCCACCTACGGCCGCGAGCTGGAGCCGGAGGTCGCCAGGCTGGCGGCCATGGTTCCCGACCGCTGCCGCCAGGCCGGCCGCGACCGCTGGGTCGCCGTCAAGCTCCTGGAAGACGACACCGAGGCCGTCAATCGCCTCCACCCCCTCATGCCCGCCGCCGAGCTGGCCGAGCTGCTGGGGGCCGCCGAGCAGTCCCGCCGCCACATCCACAGCGTCTGCGGCGACGCCGCCGAGATCATCCTGGCCGACCGGCGATACGGCTTCATCTCCGGCGCCTGCCAGGAAACGGTGCGGACCACGGTGGAGAGCCGCCACGCCCTCAGCGACCGCATCGACGCCGTCGTCACCAATCGCTTCCTCGGCCTGCCGCTGTTCCTGATCCTGACGCTGCTGGTCTTCCAGGTGACCTTCTGGCTGGGCCGGCCGCTCAGCGGCTACCTGGAGAAGGGCAAGGACCTGCTGGCCGGGCAGGTCTGGCAGCTCTGGCCCAGGGGCTCCGACAGCCTGCTGGGCAGCCTGCTGGCCGACGGACTCATCAAGGGCGTCGGGGCGGTGCTGGTCTTCGTCCCCATCATCTTCCTGCTGTTCCTGGCCATCGCCCTGCTGGAGGACAGCGGCTACATGGCCCGGGCGGCCTTCGTGATGGACCGGCTGATGCACAAGATCGGCCTGCACGGGCGCAGCTTCATTCCCATGCTGATCGGCTTCGGCTGCAGCGTGCCGGGCATCCTGGCCACCCGCACCCTGGAGAGCCGCCGCGACCGGCTCACCACCATGCTGGTGCTGCCGCTGTTCAGCTGCGGCGCCCGCCTGCCCGTTTACGTCCTCATCATCGCGGCGTTCTTCCCGCGCCGGACGCTGTTCAGCCTGTTCGGGGTGGCCGACGTCACCAACCAGGCCCTGCTGCTGATGTCCATGTACCTGATCGGCATCGCCCTGGCCCTGGCGGCCGCCAAGCTCCTCCGCTCCACCCTATTCCGCGGCGAGGTCAGCTCCTTCGTCATGGAGCTGCCGCCGTACCGCCTGCCCACGCTGCGCGGGGCCCTGATCCACACCTGGGAGCGCGGCTGGATGTTCCTGCGCAAGGCCGGCACCGTCATCCTCGGCGCCGTCATCGTGCTCTGGGCCCTGACGAGCTTCCCCCGCCCCCCGACCGACCCCGCCGACCAGGCCACGCGAGACCAGGCCGACCGGCAATACCTGGCCGCCGCCGCGAAGATTGATCGGGAGGCAGGGCTGAGCGGTCGGGGCAGCGCGTTCGCCGAAGCCCGGCTGCAGTTGGCGCAGGCCCGGCGGCGGCACTGGCCCGACAGCCAGGCGTTCGGCGCCGCCCGGCTGGACTACGAGCGCCGGGTCCGGGGGCTGGCTCAGGACAGCGACCGCTTCGCGCGGTTCCTCGCGGCCTTCGAGGCGGCCGGGACGGACGACGTCGAGGAAGGCTTTGGGGCGGCCGGCCTTCGACCCGCTGCCGGCGCGATGCTGGAGGCCGAGGGGCGGCGCAGAGAGCAGTTGCAGGACATGGAGAGCGGTCGGGCCCGCCGGAAGCTGGAGTATTCCGTCATGGGGAGGATGGGCAAGGCCGTCGAGCCGGCGATGCGGCCATGCGGGTTCGATTGGAAGATCTCCACCGCCCTGCTGGCGGCGCTGTCCGCCAAGGAGGTCTTCGTCGGCCAGATGGGCGTGATCTACGCCCTCGGCCGCGTCGAAGACGACACCGGCGAGCTGGAGCAGAGGCTCCAGAGAGACTACACGCCCCTGCAGGGATTCTGCATCATGCTGTTCTGCCTCATCTCCCTGCCGTGCATCCCCACCCTGGTGGCCACCTGGCGTGAGAGCGGCTCGGTCAAGTGGGCCCTGGGGCAGCTCGTTGGGCTGACCCTGCTGGCCTGGGGGGTGACGGCCGTCGTGTATCAGGTCGGCCGCGCCCTCGGGCTGGGCACCGGCCTGCCGGCCTAGAATGGAACGATGGCTTGGCAATATGTCATCGTGGGCCTGATCGTGGCGGCCGCGGCCGCCTGGCTGGGCTACAGCATCTACCGCACGTTCACGGGCAAGGGCGGCTGCGAGCCGTGCCGCCGCTGCTGGACGATCTTCGGCTGCCCGCCTGAGCAAGAGAAGAAAGACGCCGAGAAGAGCTGATCGGCGCCTTCCGCCCGACGGCGGGCCGCCCAGCCCCGCGTCACGCCTCAAACCGTTGGGGGAACTCCGCGTACCCGGTCAGGTCGAACGGCTCGGTCCTGGCTGCCCATTCGCAGCCGGCGTCGGAGTAGAGCAGCCCTTCCGCCGCGCAGCGGGCGATCAGGTCGTTGATGCCTTTCACGACGGTGGTGGCCTCGGGGCCGTCGCCGGCGCGGGTGACGTACCTGCCCGGGATGGGGTGGACCCGCCCGGAGCTTTCGAAGGCCCCGTTCAGGGCCAGGGTGAAGTTCCGCCCCATGCCCAGGGTGCAATTCAGCAGGCCGGCGTCGCCGTCGCGGACGGCCTGGGTGAAGTTGGCCAGGGCGGCGACCGGCGGCGGGGGGTCGTCGCCGTCCAGCGATTCGCCGCGGCCGTCGTCGTAGGCGATGGCTGTCCGGCCGCTGAAATCCCAGCGGACGTGGGCCCGGGAGCATTCCATCTCGATGCGCGGCCCGGCCTGCGGCCCGGCGGCGCAGTGCGAGACGATGAAGCAGGCCGTCGCCCCCTCGGCCGTGCGGATCTCGATGGCGGCGGTGTCTTCCGATTCGATGTCGCGGGCGTGGTAGAGTTCGGCGCGGACGGCGGTGGGGGCGGCGAAGGCCCGCGGGCGCGGACTGGCGAGGTACAGCATGTTGGCGATCTCGTGGGACAGGGCGTTGTTGCTGGGCCCGTCCAGGACCCAGGCCTCGCCGAGCTTCAGCCGGCCGGCCCATTCGTTGCGGGCGTAGTACTTGTCCTCTCGCGGGGCGAAGGCCCAGCACCGCAGCCGGCGGACGTGCCCCAGCTCGCCCGACACCACCCGCTGCTTGAGGAAGGCGATGCTGGAGCTGGAGATGGCCTGGAAGCCCAGGGCGCAGATCCGCCCGCTGTGGACGACGGCCGCCCGCATCCGGTCCAGTTGCTGGACGGTGGCGGCGGGCGGCTTTTCCAGGTACACGTTGTGCCCGCGCTGAAGGGCGGCGCAGGTCAGCGGGCAGTGGGTGTGGATGCCGGTGGGGATGAAGACGGCGTCAATCCGCCCGGTGAGCCGATCGAACATCTCCACGGCGTCGGCGAAGACCTCGACGCCCTCGGCCTGGAAATGCTCGACCTGCCCCGGGCGGCGGTCCTGCGGGCGGATGGCCACGGCCGAGAGCATGCAGCCCAGCCGCTCGCCGTGACGGCGAATGTTCTCGATGTGCCGGCCGCCGTAGCCGCCGGCGCCAACCACCGCGTAGCGCAGCACCACTGCCTTCCCGCAAAGCCCCGCCCGCCCGCTTGGAGCCTCTCACGAGATGCACGAGTGTAACAGCCGGATTCCCGCAAGCAAGGCGGCGGTCGGCTGCGTACCTGGCCCCGAAGCTCACTTCGGCTGGGTGGAAATGCCTTGATATTTCGCCGGGTCGGTGGCGCCGGCCTCGGCGAAGCCGCGCAGCCGCAGCCGGCAGGCGTCGCAGCGGCCGCAGGCGGCGCCGTCGGCGGCCGGATCGTAGCAGGAGTGCGTCAGCGCGTAGTCCACGCCCAACGCCAGCCCCGTGCGGATGATCTGGTCCTTGGTCATGTGGATGAGCGGGGCGTGGATGCGGAAGCGGCCTCGGCCTTCGACGGCCGCGGCCGTGGCCAGGTTGGCCAGCGCCGCGAAGGCGTCCACGAAGGCCGGGCGGCAGTCGGGATAGCCGCTGTAGTCCACGGCGTTGACCCCGATGAAGATGTCGAAGGCCCCGACGACCTCGGCGTAGCCCAGGGCGATGCTGAGGAAGATGGTGTTCCGCGCCGGCACGTAGGTGACGGGGATCTGGGGTTCTCGATTGTCGGTTTTCGATTGTCGATTGGGCTTCGCGGCGATGCGGTCTTTGGGGACCTCGATGGCGTCGGTGAGGGCCGAGCGGCCGAAGCCCCCCTCGGCGCTGAGGTCGATCCTGACGACGCGGTGCCGGACGGCGCCCAGGGCGGCCGCCACCCGCCCGGCCGCGGCCAGCTCGAAGCGGTGCCGCTGGCCATAGTCGAACGAAAGGGCGTGGCAGGTGAAGCCCTCGTGCCGGGCCACCGCCAGCGTGGTGGCCGAGTCCAACCCGCCCGACAGCAGCACCACCGCCAGCTTTTCCCCGCCTTCGCCCATGCCGGAACATTACCGGCCCGCCCGGGCGGAGTAAAGGCCGCCGGCCGGGGCCCGCGCCGGCCCGGCGGTTTTGGTTGCGGCGGGGGGCGGGCGGCCTACAATCGTCGGCATGTTCGTGCGGACGAAGATCGTGGCGACGGTGGGCCCGGCCAGCGGCGGCCCGGAGGTGCTGGAGCGGATGGCCCGGGCGGGGGTGGACGTGTTCCGCATCAACTTTTCCCACGGCGACGACCCCTTCCGCGCCGCCGCCCTGGCCGCCGTCCGCGCCGTCGAGGACAAGCTCGGCG
>LJUF01000184.1 GCA_001303665.1 Phycisphaerae bacterium SM23_33
TGGACGCGCGGACGCAGGAGAACCTCAAGCGCAGCTTCGAGGCCAGCCGGGCGGCGTGGATCTTTCCCCAGTGCTACACCCGCGACTGGTTCAAGAGCCTGCCTCTGGTTCAGAGCTTCACGGACTGGGGCCTGCCGGAGATGTGCATGACGGCGGCGGCCGATGCCGCCCAGCTCACCATCACCCTCGACCAGCGCCCGCAGTTCGTCCGCCCGGCGAACCAGCCGGGCACGTGGTGGCTCGACGACGCCGTGCTCATCGAGCAGCCTAAGCTCACCGTTCGCTTCGACGACTTGCTCAGGCCCCGCATCCAGGACGGCGTGTTCGTGTTCGCCCGCCCGACCAACATGCACCTGGGCTTCTGCCTGGACCGCTCGAATAACTACTGCTCCATGCCCTACCCGCGCGAAGAGGCCGAGCGGCTCGACCGCTTCGCCCTCCGGGGCCAGCGGGCGGTCCTGCTGTTGGGCGTCTGCCACACCCGGCCGCTGGGCAAGGTGCAGGTGGCGGTCGAAGGCGGCGCCCTGACGAGCGCCGACGGCGGACGGCTGCCACTGACGGAGGTGGAGTACCTGCCCGGCTTCCTGGGCTCGCAGCGCTCCCACCTGCTCAGGGCCCACACCGGTCCGGTGGAGCTGACCAGCGAGCAGGGGATGCCCTACTTCGTGCTGAACTTCCTGGTGCCGCGGGAGGCCAAGCCCGGCCGATACGCCGGCAACGTGCAGCTTCTGGCCGACGGGAAGCCGCTCCGCTCGATTCCGGCGACCCTCCGCGTGCAGGAGCTGACGATGCCCATCCTCCGCGACGTCTCCATCGGGCCTATCCTCCAGACCGATCCCCTCAACGATGAGACGCTCCGGGTCTGTCAAAAGACGGGCTTCACCGGCGTGAACGTCGGCCGCGGGATCTTCAAATTCACGACCGGCTCCGACGGCAAGAAGCACGTGGACGTGGAGGACCTGGGCAAGAGGCTGGAATGGATCAAGTCCTACGGAATTACCGCCGCCGTGACGCTCTGGTCGGACGCCGACCTGGGCCCGCAGTGGGGCGGCGGCCGGCTGATCAAGGCCGTCAACCAGAACAAGGAGGACTTCCTCGCCGAGGTCAAGCGCGTGGAGCAGTACGTCCAGAAGCACCCGGAGTGGCCCCGGCTGATCTGGATGACCTGGGACGAGCCCCAGCCGAACGGGAGCTTCGGGCCGCGCGGCCACGGCCGCCCGTGCGAGAAGATGGGCTGGGTCACCGAGGCCGTCCCCAACGCCCTGACCACCGTGGACGCGGGCTTCTGGGTCTGGGAGAAGATCCTGCCGTACTACAGCCTGCCCAACCTGGACGAGCCGGCCGACTTCGTGGGGCCGGAGGTGTACGAGTACACCCGCAAGCAAGGGAAGGCCTTCGGCTTCGCCGGGTCCAAGAACGACCTGGACGAGCGGGTGCGGTACCAGGTGGGCATGATGCTCATCGCCAGCGGCGCGACGAACTTCCAATACTGGCACCTGACCGTCCGCGGCATGCTGGCCGACCGCGTCCAAGGCAAGCTCCTGCGATCCATCTCCATGGTGGCCAAGGGCGAAGGCATTGACGACCTGAGGGTCCACCGGGTGTTGCAGGATGCGATGAAAGAGGCCGACAAGTCCGGCGATGCCAAGCGCCTGGCCGCCGCCAGAGAGGCGCGGGCCTACCTCAAGAAGATCCACTCGGTCTGGAACGCCGACCACACGCATGACGAGTCGCTGCCGTATCTGGGTCTGGCCGCCGATTGGGGCTACGACCGGTTCTACCAGGATTGGCAGGAGCAGATGGCCCGGTACGCCGCCGCCTGCAAGGGCGTGAAGTGGATCGAATAGCCCAAAGTCAGGCCTGGAGCCGACGTGCCGCAGAGGCCCGGCCGCTGCGTCCGCGGAGGCGGGTTACCACTGGAGCGAGACGACCTGGCCGGTGCGGGCGGACTGCTGGATGGCCAGCAGGACCTCCAGCACGTGGCGGCCTTCGGCGACCGGCACGATGGTCGCCGGATAGGGGCGATTGTGCGGCACGCCGGTCACGGCGGAGATGAAGGCCGCCATGGAGTCGTCGCCGTAGGCCTCGGGCGTGTAGCAGGTGGACCAGCCGCCGTGGCCGTAGTTGCTGGCCTCGCAGTGGCCGCGGAAGTTCACCCCGCCGGCGTCGTCCACGTAGGCCAGGGCCTTCGTGCCCAGGTACGACAGGTGCGAGTCCGGCTGCGGGGCGACGCCGTCAGCCAGCTCGCAGATGGCCCCGCCGTCGGTGGTCAGCACGGCCGAGATGGACTCCTCGGAGGGGCAGTCGGCGGCGCTGCGGACCGTCTGGGCGTACACGCGCGTCACCTTCTGCCCGGTCAACCGCAGGGCGAAGTCCACCTGGTGGCACATGTGGTGCATGATCCACCCGCCGGACAGCTGCGGGTTCATGACGGCCTTGTGCGGGGTGCCCAGGCTGAACAGTCCGGTGCCGCGGCAGGCGCGGCTGATGAGGTGCATGGGCTCACCGAACCGGCCGGCGTCGGCCAGCTCGATCAGCTGCCGGCACGGGCCGGTGTAGCGCATGGTGAAGTTGCAGTGGTTGACGACGCCGCTGCGCCGCACGGCCTGGACGATCTCGTCGTAATCGTCCAGGTTCAGGACGAGGGGTTTTTCGGCCCACAGGGCCTTGCCGGCGGCGCAGACCTTCAGCACGTGCTCCTTGTGCAGGGCGTTGGGCGAGGCCACGATGACCGCCTCCGCCTGCGGATGGCCGATCACCTCCTCCACGTCATTGGTGGCGGCGAAGCCGTTGGCGCGGATCTTCGCCGCCGTGCCCTCGCTGCGCGTCCAGATCATCGGCACCCACGCCCGGGTTGAGTTCATCACCAGCCGGGCTAGGTGCTGGCCGTAAGGCCCGTAGCCGATCAGGGCGATCCCCAGCCGCCTGGCGATCTCGTCTTCCGGCACGGCGTGTCTCCTTGCCCAAGAGGTTGGCGGTGAGTCAGATTATTACCTGGCCGCGGCCAGCAGCCGACGCAGGTTGTCGCCGCAGATGAGCCGCTTGGCCGGCAGGTCCAGGACCTCGTCGTACTGCACGTTGGCGATGAAGATGGCCGGCTCGTAGAAGGGCATGCCGGTGGCGAAGACCACGCGCTGGGGCCCGAGGTCGCGGGCGAGGCGGCGCCAGTAATCCACCACGCTGGTGATGTCCATCAGCACGTTGCCGGCGCGATACAGCAGCGGCATTGTGGCCGCCGCCAGGCCCAGCCCGCCGGAGTGGTGCGACAGGATCATCGGCAGGGCCGGATGAGCCAGGCAGACCTCCAGCAACTCATCCAGCAGCAGCGAGTCGGGCACGCACTGGGTGGACGCCTGCCGCAGCGGGGCGAAGTCCAGCAGGCAGGGCACGCGGCGGGCCTCCAGGGCCTCGCACAGGTCCTTCCACATCCAGTGCAGCGGCGGCACCTGACCCATCATCAGCCTGGCCGCCCGCACGCCGGCCGAGAGCATCTCGTCCACCATCTGCCGCGCCCCGGCCGGGTCGGGCCGGGCCGGCGGTGACAGCACCCACACCGGGTGCAGCCGCTTGAGCCCTTCGATCTCCCGGAGCAGCCGCTGGTTTCCGCGCCACCTCGGCTGCACCAGCCGGGCCTCGTTGGAGTGCACCAAGGCCTCGGCGATGTCGTACTTGTCCATGACGGCCAGCACGTTCTCGGCGGTGAGGTATTCCGGCACCCCGGCCAGGCACGACCGGCCCAGGGTGACGCAGCTATCCAGCAGCGCCAGCTCGCGGACGTCGGGCATCTTGGCTGTTGCCTGCATGTTGGCCTCCGGGGCAGCTACAGCTTGTATTGTTCCTTCAGCGCGGCCGGCAGGGCACCGACCTTTTCCAGCAGCCTGGCCTGCGTCAGGCCCAGGATGAGCCGCTTGTGCCGGTCGGGGATGTCGGCGTAAACGACCAGGCCGATGCCGACGGAGATGGGGTTCATGAAGGCGTCGGAGCCGAAGAGGAACTTCTCCGGCCCGACGCCGCGGATGCCCCTTTCCAGGAAGCCCAGCGAGCCTATGCCCCAGATGTTGGCGTACACGTTGGGCAGTTCCCGGAGCAGCTCATCCTGGCGGCTGCCGTAGTGGCCGAAGATGAAGTCCACGCTAGGGAACTGGCGGGCGATCCGGTCCATCTCCTGGTTGGTCCAGGAGTGGTTGAGGATGAGCATATTGCGGTCGGCGGCAAAGCGGTACAGGGCCATGAGGTTGGGCCCGTCGCCGGGGTAGTCCTGGTAGGCGTTGAGCAGCTTGATGCAGCGCATGCCGGCGGCCTGGACGCGCTGGAGCTCGTCCAGGACGGCGTCGAGGTGGTCGTTGGGGTTGACGTGGGCGAAGGGGATGATCCGCTGTGGCAGGCGGGCGGTCAGTTCCATGAGGATGTCGTTGCCCAGGCGATAGTCGGTGCCGTTCCACATGTAGCCGCCGGCCATGACGCAGGCGGCGTCCACGCCGTTGGCGTCCATGACGGCGGCGGCGCCGGCGGCCATCTCCTGGACGGTGTCGAAGTTCGCCCCATGCGGCCATTCGCCCACGTGTGTGTGCCCGTCGATGACCAGCACGCCGGGCAGGCCCTGCCCCGCCCGCCAGTTGTCCAAAATCTCGCTCATGGAGCATGCTCCATGGTTCAGCTCCCGCCGGCCGCCACTCGTCACGGCGCAATCCGCGCCATTGGTGCATCCGTGCAATCCGTGGACTAGTGATGCTCCGGGTGGTCCTGGGTCGGCGTGTGCCTGTGGTACTCACCGGCCTGGTGCATGCGGTTGTGCAGGCTGCGGTGGGCGGCGGTGAGCACCAGCCGCATGCGCTTGCGCGCAGCCGTTTCGGCCCGGGTGCCGACCGTCTCCAGGTACGCCAGCGCCCCCTCGATCTGCTCCAGGATGGTTAGGGCGTCGGCCGCGGCAAAGAACGGCGTGCCGGCCACCTCCACCATCACCGGCGAGGAGTGGGCGGCGATGATCTCCGGCTTGTCGTAATAGTGCCCCCGCACCAGCAGCGCCAGCCAACTGCTGCGGTCGAGCTTGACCGGCCAGTGGCCGGCGTCCTGGTCGGGGCGGACGGCCTGGCTGCGGCGGATCTCGCCGTTGACGATCAGCTCCACCCGCGACATGGGCACGGTGACCGAGGCCACCTGCCAGGTCACGTCCGCGGTGCCGCCGGTGGCGGACATCTGGATGCGCGAGCCCGGCGGCCGGCCCTCCACCGCCAGTTCCATCAGCGGCCCGTAGGTCACGAAGGTATGGGCCCGCCGGACGGCCTGCTTCCAGGCCTGGTAGGTGAATTCCTCGTTCGGGTCTATCCGGGCATAGGTCCGCACGGTGCCGACGGCCGTGGTGGCGGACATCTTGTCAGTGCCGCCCACCGCGGCGGTGAGGTAGCCGCAGTTCAGGTACCGGTACCAGTCCGACAGCGAATATGGGTCGATGCCGCCGTACAGGTTGCCCCAGGCGGTCATCTCCACGCCGTCGGCCGCCTGGCTGACCAGGGTGGCGGCGTGCTCGCTGCGCGGGTTGGGAAAGTGCGGCAGGATGACCACGCCGTCCTGGGCCTTGCACTGCCGCGCCCACTCCGTCAGCAGCACCTCGACGGCGTCGCCAATGGCCGACTCGTCCGGCCCGCCGGTGGTCATGGGGGCGATGATGTCGCCGGAGTAGCCCAGCAGCGAGATGTGCCCCAGTACGTGCTGGCGGTTCTCGGTGCCCACGCGGACGAGGTATTCGCCGTCGCCGCCGGCTTCCCGAGAGCCGAAGGTGGTGCTGCCGTCGAAGTCGCCCACGTTGGTCATCAGCTCTCCCCACTGGCTGGCCAGCAGGTTGACCACGTTGACGCCCTCGCCCGCCCCCTCCAGCAGGGCGGTCGGTGGGGACAGGAAGTGCACGTGCGTGTCGGCGCTGACCCAGCCCTGCTGGCGCCAGGGAAGGACCTTTTCCAGCTCGATGGTGATCTGGCGGGTGGCCCGGGTGACGCGGACGACCTGCCGCACCGGGCGGATCTCGAAGCCCTTGGACACCTCCAGGTACACGCGGCCCAGCGGCAGGTTGGTCCGCGTTTCGCCGGGAATGTACGTGCACCAGTGGATGCCCTGGTGGGCGAAGTCGGTGCTGTAGTCCTCGAACCAGTCGGGGTTGGGGATGCGGTGGCGGTCAATGGGGGCCAGGTACTCGCCCGCCTGGCCGTGCACGTGCAGCTTCACGGCCACGGGCCTGCCGGTGCCCTTCTCGACTACCCGCAGCGTGACCCGCTGGTCGGCTGGCCGGACCGCCTGGATGGGGCCGGACCTGCCCGCCGCCCCGACCCTGGCCACCGGGACCGTCCGCCCGCCGGGCAGGTGGAATCGCGCTTCCGGGTGGGCGGTGTACTCAACCAGGATCTCGCGCTGCGAGATCTCCGGCACCCGGTTGTTGTACGTCCGCGCCCAGGTGCTGTCGGGATACACCGGCCGCGGCATGGCCGAGATGACCTGCCCCATGTCCAGGCGGATCTGCTTGAGTTGGCCCTTCTCGTCCACCGCCGGGTCGAACCTGGCGGCTTTCGGCAGCGTCAGCATGGCCTTGCGGCGGCTTTCCCAGCGCAGCGGCGGGGCCGAGGTGTTGCCGGCCGTGAGGGCCGAGACCACCACCGCCCCCCACACCGGCTCGAAGCGGATAGCGGCGAGAGCCTTTCGGGGCTGCGGATTCTTCCACGCCCACAGCCAGTTCACCCAGGGGCGGTGGTCGTTGCTGGCGGCCCGGGTCTGGATCCGCCCCCAGGCCGCGTTGGGGTTCAGGTCCTGCGATCGGTCCGGCAGCGGATGCGGCTTGGCGTCGGCGACGGCGGCCAGGGGATTCTCGCCCCATGCCCGTTGGAACATGCCGAGCTCGTACCCGCGGCGGATCTTCGCGACGAGGGCACGAAACCGTGCTCGTTCCATTCCAGCGGGCGGACGTCGGAGGTGTGGGCGAAGACCAGCCACCTGGCCCGGACGGCCGGCAGCTTGACCGAGACGACCTTGTTCTTGACCAGCACCACCCGGCCGATCCGCAGCGGGATTCCCCACGCCACGCACGCGCCGGAAGGGGCGCGGTCCAGGTGGTCGGCCATGGCCTTGGAAACCCCGGCCTTGGGCAGCTCCGCCAGCGAGGCGTTGCCCCTGAGGGTCAGCGGCGAGAAAAGTCCGGATGCGGGGCCGTCTTTCATGGGAGGCATGACCTGCTCCTTCGTTGTGGCGGTGAATATGGCGCGCCGCTGGGATAGAGTAAAGACATTAGCGCGGCGGGGAGAGGCGGGCGGCCGCAAGCCGCCCGGGGCGGCTCCTGCTATGCCTTTACGGGCTCGGCGACGACGTTCTTGGGGCTGCCGGCGAGGAAGGAGTGAATGTTGTCGATGGTGGTGTCGATGATTCTCTCGACGGCCTCGTCGGAGTTGAAGGCCACGTGGGGGGTGATGATGACGTTGGGCATTTGCAGCAGGGCGTGGTTGCGGACGACGCTCTTGAGGGCTTCCACGTCGTAGTTGCTGCCGAGCAGCTCGGCCTCTTCGCCGATGTCCGTCTCGGCCTCGAGCACGTCCAGGCCGGCCCCGCCGAGGTGGCCGCTCTGGAGGGCGTCGATCAGCGCCTGCGGGTCGATGATCCCGCCACGGGCGGTGTTGACGATGATGGCCCCGGCCGGCATCCTGGCGATGGCGGCGGCGTCGATCATGTGGCGGGTGTGCTCGTTGTACGGCACGTGGATGCTGAGCACGTCGGCCCGCCGCAGCAGCTCGCCCAGGTCCACGTACTCAAAGCCGATGTCCTCGGCCAGCTCCGGCCGGGGCTTCACGTCGTGGGCCAGCAGCCGCGTGCCGAAGCCCTTGGCGATCCGCAGCACCCTCTCGCCGATCTTCCCCGTTCCCAGGCAGGCGAAGGTCTTGCCGTACAGGTCGCGCCCGCGGAGGCCCTCGATGCTGAAATCGGCCCGCACCGTCCGCTCGTAGCAGCGGTGGACCTTGCGGGTCAGGGCCAGCAGCAGGGCGAAGGTGTGCTCGGCCACGGTGTTCTCGCCGTAGTTGGGGACGTTGGAGACGACGATGCCGCGCCGGCGGCAGGCCTGCAGGTTGATGTGATCGAAGCCGGTGCTGCGGGTGGAGATGAGACGCAGCTTCGGCAGCCGGTCGAGCTGCTCGGCGGTGACCTGGCTGTGGATGAAGACGCTCAGGACGATCACGTCGGGCGGCAGGTCCGCGTCGGGCAGCTCATCCAGCCGCTGCAGGCGCGAGTATACCTGGCAGTGGTGGGGGCACTTGTGCACCAGCCGGTCGTGCTCCCACGTCTCGGCCTCGACGAAAAGCACCCTGGCCTGGTCTTGGCGTTTCGTCCCCACCCTGGCGCTCCTTTGGCTTTCGGCGTCGGCTCTTCTCCATTGTAGGTAGGGCGCCGGTCGTCTCTGGCTTTTCCGGGGCACAGCCCGGCGCGGCCGGCGGGGCCAGCTAGCCCAGCTCGTCCCACACTCCCGCGATGATGAAGATAACGGCTATGATCAAGACGAGTATGCCGAGAACCATGCCGATGGCCCCGCAGATCGTCCCCGCCTTGGCCAAGGTCAGCGAGTTGCCCCCGGCGCGACCCTCGGCTACGGCACGCCTGGCGCTGCCGGAAAAGACCAGCGCGAGAATCCCGCAGATGATCCCCGGCAGGCCGTAGCACATGCAACTGGGAATGGCCGCGATCCCCAGCACCAGCGAGGCGATGGCCGCGCCCGACGTGCCGATAGCCGCGACGGGGGGCGAGTAATACGGCGCGGCCTGCCCGGGCCCGAGGGCCGGCTGGGTGAGCAGGGGAACAGGCGGTTGCTCGGCGGGCGGGGCAGCCGCCTGGGCGACGAAGACGTGCCCGCAACTACCGCAGGTGACGGGCTGCTGCATCAGACTCTCCGGGGCGTTGAGTCTGGCTCCGCAATGGGGACACGCTATCTCTGGCATCATTCCTCTCTCAAAGAACCGGCCTTTCCCGCCGCCCGGCCGCGCCCGCGACCTCTGAAATCCTTCGTCGGCGCTATGGCTCCTGAGTCTTGTGCGGTTTCTTTAGCTCTTTGGCGGTGGTCTTGGCCCGGCGAATGGCCGCTCCCTCCCGCAGGCTGGCGATGGCCGCCGGCAGAACCTTGGACCGACTTCCACATTCTTCGGGCCAGAAAGTCCATTCTTTGTATAATCATGCCGCGGCCGGCACGGCAAATATAGCCTTTTCTTTGTCTCCAGAGCCGCCGGGTTTGAGGAGAATCGCCAAATGACAAGGAGATCCGCTCTGCGAGTCGCCATGTTCATCGTGTGGCTGCCGGTCACGCTTGCCGCGGCGGCCGAGCCCAAACTCGTCGAGGAGAAGCGCATCTTCCCCGCCGGCGACCAGGGATGGAATATCCCCGGGATGCTCTGGTGCTGGGTGATGCGGCTGAGCCCGGACGGCAAGCACCTGCTGTACACGCGGGAGCTGCCCGCCGCGGACCCCCAGCCGCCGGAGGAACGTGAGAGACGCGAGCCGTCCCGGCAACTGCGGCTTCGTGACCTGGAAAGCGGCAAGGAGGTTTCCCTGCCGCTCGACCCGATACCAGACGGATGGACAACCGTCTACACGCGGTTCAACTTCTTCGACCCCGCTGGCAGGACGCTGGCCCTGCCCGTCGTTGCCCGCACGGAAGAGCGAAGGATCGCAACGGGGGGCGCCCGCCTCACCTCCGTCCGGCGGACGATGCGGCTGGTCCTGTACGATGTCGCCGCCGGGAAGGTCACGAAAACCGCTCTGGAGGCGGGCAACCTGATGGCCAAGTTCGACCGCACCGGCCGGGGCCTGGTGCTGTGCAAGGACATGATGATCCACACCGCCTCCCTGCCGGAGCTGAAGCTCACGGGCCTGGGCGCAACCGGCTACCCCAACAGCATCTGCCCGACGGCCGACGTGGCGGTGCTTTTTGTCCCGCCCAGCCGCACCGTGCGGCCGCGGGAAGGCGCCCGGCCCGAGCGTCCGCGCTCGAAGCTTATGCTGCACGACCTGAGGGCTGACAAGCCGCTGGCGGAGCTTCCCTCCGAGGAGCCCAGCAGCAACTGGGACGACTGGGAATGCCAGTGGACCAGCGACGGGCGGTACCTGTACTACCCGGGGGCGAAGAAGGACACCGTGCAGACGCCGCAGGGGCCGCGCCAGCGAACCGCCACCCTCAGCCTGGTCTGGGACCGCCTCGCCGGCCGGCAGGTCCACGTGATTGACGCGGCGGTGGCCGTCGGCCCGGGGCCGACCCCGACCAGCATGGTCCTGTGTGGATTGAAGGATGAGCCCAAGGGCGTCTTCCTGCACGATGCCGCCACGGGCCAGCGCTGGACGCTGGAACCCGGCGCCAAGGCCCAGCACGCCCGGGGCGGAAAGGTGGTTTACACGCGGGCATCGCCGGACGGGGCGGCCGCCTACGTCGCGCGGATCGCGATGCCGACGGCCGCCCAGTGAGTCGGGGCGTGGTCCATCCGGGCCTCGGAGGCTGGCGATGCGGCAGGGCGGGGCTGGTGTGAACCTCTCAAAGGAGCGGAGCGGCGAAACCGGCAGCGGGGCTCCAATACACACGGAACAGACGCGCTAGCTCGGCGGCTCCCGGTCCGACAAACCCGACGATGGCGTCGTAGAACAGCAGCACCATGAAGACCCCCAGCGCCAGCCAGGGGCCGTAAGGCAGTTCGCGTCGCCCGCGGGCGATGGCCAGATACAGCGCCCAGATCAGCCCGAACAGCGGCGCCGCGAAGAACGTCAGGGTGGGGACTATCCAGCCGGCCACCGCCCCGGTGGCGGCCAGGATGTGCACGTCGCCCATGCCCATGGCCTCCTTGCCGAAGGCCAGCGTGCCCAGGATGCGGGTAGCCCAGATGCAGGCCCCGCCCACCAGCATGCCGAAGACCGCGCCCATGCCCGAGGACAGGTGCTGCGGGAGCCTTCGGCCGCTGCCCTGTCCGAACAGCCAGTCGAAGAGGCCCCCGACGGCCTGGACGCGGGTGACAACATAGTACGCGGCCACGGCCAGGACGATCGCCGGAGCGAGGAACAGAAGCTCCCGAAGCACCTCCACCCGCGGATTCACGCCGTGCTTTGCCGTAATCGCCACCGTCTTGCCCTTCCGCTGGCGGCCGGGCTGCTTGGCTGCCCGCTCGGGGCGGTCGTCAGCGTCCACGAAGCTTTCCTGAATCCACCCCAGCCGCAGCAGGACCTTGGCGATGATCAGGCCGGCGATGGCGGCGATGGAGATCGCGGCGATGGTGGGCGAGGCCGTGGGCAT
>LJUF01000185.1 GCA_001303665.1 Phycisphaerae bacterium SM23_33
GGACCCACCAGCCACTTCCGATTTGCTGGGAAGCCCCAGCGCCGCCCGGCGAGCCCGCTTGTACTCCTCGTCGCTGAGCAGGCCTTGGCTGTGAAGCTCCTCGACAGCCTCCACCGAGATCCCCGGCCGCGTCCGGCCCTCCTTGCTCACGGCCATCCTCCTGATGTAGTACAGGACGGCGGTGGCCAGGACGATGCCGACGATTGCCGCCCCGACCCAGAACACGGCAACAGGCAGTTGTGTCGTTCCCGGCCGCGCGGCAAGGCAAAAGCCAAAATCCAAGGCGGCAAGTGTCGTTCGCGCCGACATTTTCCAGTTATCATTCTATGGCTGGGGCAGGGGCCCTTCAATGCTGTTGATGCTGCCCTGAATCGCGCCGGCTCAGCCACAGGCCCTGGCCGCGGCGCTCGGCCCGGAGGCCGCCGGGCAGATCCACCGCCCCGGTCTGTGCTTCCACCAGGGCCAGCAGGTCGTTATACCGGTCCTGGGTGAAGGCCTGCTGGGGGCTGGCGATGGCAGCCAGCGCGGCCCGCAGGGCCATTGCCGCCAGCGGCCGCGGGGCACTTTTCAGGGGCGCGACCCTCAGCACCACCTGATCGCAGGACCGTTTTCGGCAGGCGCGGTCGAAGAGCTTCTCGGCCAGCTCCTCCAGCACGGTCTGGGCCTCGCCGGCGGCCGCAGCGAGACGCAGCACGGCCTCATCTGCCTTGACGTTCAGCCGCTGGCGCAGCAGCGGAAGCAGTTGGTGGCGAATGAAGTTCCGGGTGAAATCCGTCTGGAGGTTGGTGTGGTCGGTCCGCCAGGCCAGCCCCTCCGCCCGGCAGAACTGCTCGATCTCCTGCCGTCGCGCCCACAGCAGCGGGCGGACCAGCTTCACGCCCCCGCCCAGCGGGCGCTTCGGGACCATCCCCGCCAGGCCGCGCAGGTGCGTGCCGCGAAACATGCGGTGCAGGACACCTGGCCCGCCGCGGCCGACAAGGCCTCGTATCGCCCTCGCCGGGCCGCCTCCTCAATGCCGGCGCCCCACTTTCGGGCCAGCGCGGGCGTGTCGATCCGCTCCAGATAAAACGGCAGGCCCCAGCCCCGGGCCAGCTCGGCCACGAACTCCGCGTCGGCATCGGCGTCCGGCCGCAGGCCGTGATGAACGTGTGCCACGTGCAAGTCCCACTCACGCGGATGAAATCACCCATCCGGGCCAGGAAGGCGTCGCGATCACTGGACGCTTCTGCTGCCATGGTCGTGCCTTGTGCGTCTGTGAGGGCCCCGATTATACTGTCTGCCAACCTCTTGCGAGGATAATCGGCGGCATGCGGCCGATCCCGGCAAAAAAGCATCACTGGGCGGCGGCGGTCCTTGTGGCGTTCGTGGCCGGCAATACGCTGCTGAGCTTCCGTCAGATCGACGTTTCCGAGGACCAGGCCAACATGCTGGCGGAGGTGTTCAAGGACCAGGACCCGCTGCTGTACCCCCACGATCCGATCTTCGCGGAAGCCGGGCGCGGCGCGGCCTGGCGGGCGCGGCTGCCGGCGTGGCGCGGGCTGCTTTCGTCGGCCCTGAGGCTGGTCGGCTCCGAAGAGCCGCTCAATGCCTTCCGGCTGATCGGGGCGGCGGCGCTGCCGGTGTACCTGGTCTTCATGTACCTGCTGCTGTACCGCCAGACGCACAGCACCTCGTCGGCCACGCTGGTGGCGGTGATCTCCGTCGCCATTTTCTCGATCAAACGCCCCTACTGGGGCCTGGGTCCGATCTTCGCCGCCACGCCGGCGAACGTGTACCTGGCGGCGGTGCCCCTGCTGGCGCTGCTGTTTCTGAATTCCCGCAAGAGATGGGCGGTCGTGGGGGTGTTCTTCCTGGCCGGGCTGGCCGGCAACGTCCACCTCCCCTCGGCCATGAATCTGGTGGCGGTCATGCTGCTTGCCCTGCTGGCGTTGGAGCGACTGCGACCGCGGGCCTGGGCCGTGGCGATTGTCTGCCTCGCCGCCGCTGCCGCCGGCGCCGCCCCCGCCCTGTACTACTACGAGCTTACCTTCCACGCCGCCGGGCTCGAATGGCCGGCCATCTCGATGCCGGCGCTGCGGGGCGTGCTCCAACTGGGAGGGATCAACTTCCTGTATCCGGCCGCCCTGGAACACGTCCTGCGCTGGCTGCCCGTCGCCGTCGTGCTGGCCGCGCCCGCCGCCATCATCCTCAGTCGGGCGGGCCGATACCGTGTCAGCGACCTGCCCGGCTGGCTGTGGCTGCTGGCGGCCGCGCTGCTGGTGGCCCTCGGACTGCACGGGCTGTCGCAACTGGTCGGCAGGCTGCTGGGCACGCGCACGCCGGTCATCGGATTCTTCGACGCCCTCCGGCTGGCGATGCTGCCGCTGTACGTCCTGTTCGCGCAGGCCACCGTGCACCTGATGCGGCTGACGCGCCGTCACCGGTCCTGGGTGCGGGCCGGCCTGGGCCTGCTGGCCGCCGTCTACCTGGGGTCGAGCCACAACACTCGCCCGCTGCGGCATATGGTGCAGGACTTCATCGTCGATGTGGCCCAGGAGCACTCCCCCGCCACCGCCCGGCCCCGCGACAGCGCCGACCGGGAGCTGCGGCTGCTGGCACGCTGGGCAGATCACCACACGCCTTCCGACGCCCTCTTCGTCGCCGACCGGCCGGAGATCCGCCCGTACGGGCGGCGCTCGCTCCTGTGCTGCCAGGCCGACGTGAGGTATCTGTACCACTTCGCACCGGGCCGCCTGAGCCAATGGGCTTGGTGCCTGCGCGAGCAGAGGGCACTGCTCAAGCCAACCCAGAGCGCCCGCGCCGACGCTGCTGCCATCGCGGCGTTCGTGGACGCCCACTGGCAGCGCGGAGGCGGATTGGCCGCGCCGACTTACCTGCTGATTCGGGCGGAGGCGGCCCCCGCCCCCACCGACCGGCTGGAGGAAATTACCCCCCCGGGCGGGATCTGGGGACAATACTGGCGGCTGTTCCTGGTTCGCCCAGCCGGTCCCGCGACCATCCCCACGTTGACGACCCGGCCTGAGGACACCTAGAATAGTCCTTGCCTTGCCGGTGAAAGGGCATCCGAACCCTCCCGAAGAGGATTGAGTTAGGAAAGGGTCAGCGATGAAGACACGGACCGTTCTGGTAGTGGTCATTGTGGGATTGGCATTGTCGGCGGGCGGCTGCACCCGGGGGATCAAAGAAGCCGCCGGCCTGTTCACGGGGGCCAAGGGCAGCTTGACGGTGCTTGAACCGATATCGGCCGACAGCCAAGCCCGCCCGCTCGGGGCGTACCAGCGCTTCGAACTGGCTGAGTTTGCCGACGACATGAACGGCAAGGCCCCCAAGGACCTGTTCCGGCTGTTGCCGGGGGCCTTTGACGTGGCGCTGGCCGGCAAGAAGATTCCCAGCGCCGCCTCGGGCAAGACGCTGCTGATCCGCGGCAAGGTGCTCCACTACGAGGACTCCTCCGCCGTCGGCATGGCGCTGGGGCCGCTGGAGTTCGCCGTGGCGCGGGCGGAGTTCGTGGACAAGGACTCCGGGCGGGTGCTGGGCGCGGCCAACTGCGTGGGAGTAACGAGCGAGTCGGTCAACGTGGGGGTGGCCAAGAAGGCGGAGGGCCTGGCCAAGGCTATCGTCAAGTGGATCGACAGCCGCTACCCCGAGGACCAGCGCGTCAAGGACTAACCGCCGCCGGGGCTTTCCCCGACGGCTTCCGCCGGACGGCAGCGGCGAAAAGTTGAAGCATCGCGCCTCCCATGGCCGATAGATCCCCAGTAAGCCTCAACGCAGGCTGCCCCCCGGCCGCGCCCGGGCCGGAACCAACGCGTGCCGGACAAGGGACAGGAGAAGCCCAAGTGTGCCCGTTCCTGGAAAAAGCCGACCCGCGCTGCGCAGCCCACCACTCGCTCAGCAAACTGGAAGAGGCGCTGGGCCGCTGCGTGGACGGGTACGAGGATTGCTCGGTCTATCGAGAAAAGCTCCTTGGTGATGCCCCCCGCCGCCGCCAGGTCGCAGGTCGCCTCCGCGCTGCCGGCTAGGATGTATTCGGCCCTGGCGGGATTCCTCGACTACCTCCAGGCCGAGTGCGGCCTGGCCGTCAGCACGCGCCAAGCCTACCGGCGCGACCTGATGCAGTTCGGGGCGTGGCTGGCCGACGCCGGCTGCCGCTGCCTGGAGGGGATCACCCCGCGGCACGTGGAGGGTTTCTTGCGCTCGCAGAACGCCGTCGGCAAGAGTCCCGCCTCGGTCGCCAGGGCGCTGGCGGCGGTCCGGATGTTCTGCCGCTTCTGCGTGCTCCAGCGACTGCTGGAAGACGACCCCTCCGGCGCCGTCGAGCCGCCCAAGAAGGCGTCGCGCCTGCCGACCACCATATCCGACCAGGCCATGCAGGCCCTGGTCGAGGCCCCCGCCGGGGGGGAGGACCTCCACTGGGTGCGTGACCGGGCCCTGCTGGCGCTGCTGTACGCCACGGGCATGCGGGCCAGCGAACTCACCGGCCTGAAGCTCACGGACGTGAACTTCGATCTGGGCGTCATTCGGGTCCTGGGCAAGGGGCGGAAGGAGCGCATCGTGCCGGCGGCGGAGGCCGCCCTGGAACGGGTCCGCGATTACCTCCTTGAACGCAGCGCCTCCGGCGCCCCCAAGACGACCGACACCCTGTTCCTGTCGCGCAGAGGCCGGACACTGCGGCGCGAAGACATCTTCCGCATCGTCCGCAAGTACGTCCGCCGGGCCGCGATGCGCGGGCGGATCAGCCCCCACACGCTGCGGCACTGCTTCGCCACGCAGCTGCTGGCCGGCGGGGCCGACCTGCGCAGCGTCCAGGAGATGCTCGGCCATGCCGACATCGCCACCACGCAGATCTACACGCACGTGGACATATCGCGACTCAAGGCCGTGCACAGGAAGTACCATCCCCGGGCTTAGCGCGCCGGCGCGGGCTCGCAGACTCGCCTCCGCAGAGACTCGTCAATCCCCAACATGTCCCCAGCCTCGGGAAAAGGACAGGCACGGCGCGCGGGGCTTGCCCACAACGGCACGACGCCGCCCCGGGCCACGAGCGGCCGGACCTGCGGGTCTGGGGATTTCACAGAAACGCCAGCGCGCTGCGCCTGAGGTGCAGGTTGGCGGCCGGCGGGTGACTTCGGTATATTGGCGTGACTGTGACCAGTCTGAGCGAATATCTCGACACCGAGATGCTGAATGAGCTGGCATCGAGGTTTTCCGATGCGGTCGGGGGCAAGGTCCGGATTCTCTCGGCCGACGGGTCGCTGCTTGCCGGGCAGGGCCCACAGGGGCCGCCGTCCGCGCAGGCGAAGGTTCTGCTGGACGGCGGGCACATCGGCACCATCGCCCTGGATGGGCCGGGCGTCCAGCCGCCTGCGGCGGAGAGCGTCCGGCTGCTGGGGCTGATGCAGGACGTGCTCACCCGGCTGTGCCGGCAGGCGCGGCAGCTGCGCGATCGCGTGGAGGAGCTGGCGGCGATGTATCGACTGACGGAGGTCTTCACGGGGCGGACGGACCTGAAGCAGGTCCACCAGCTCGTGGCCGAGACCATGGTCAAGGCCACCGGCGCGGACGCCTGCTCGATCCGCGTTCTCAACGAGGAGCGGACGGAGCTGATGACCATTGCCGTCCACGGCCTCAGCGAGGAGTACATGTCCAAGGGGCCGATCCTGCTGGCCGACAGCCAGATCGACCAGGAGATCCTGGCCAGCGGGAAGTGCGTGTACATCCCCGACGAGCGGACCGACCCGCGGGTGCTGTACAAGACCGAGGCCCGGCGGGAGGGCATCGTCTCGGCCCTGTGTGCGCCGATGACGTACAAGGGCCGCCTGGAGGGCATCATCCGGGTCTACACCCGGCGCCCGCACGAGTTCGACTGGTTCGAGACGTCGCTGGTCGGCGGCGTGGCCGCCCAGGCGGCTTCGGCCATTGTCAACGCCCGGCTGTACAACGAGGCGCTGGAGGCCGAGCGGATTCGCCGCCAGCTGCGACTGGCGGCCGAGGTCCAGCGCCGGATGATCCCGCCCCAGGCACCGCGGGTTGAAGGGCTGGAGATATCCGGCATCTACGAGCCTTGCTTCGAACTGGGCGGCGATTTCTACGACTTCATCGAGCTGCCCAAGGGCAACCTGGGCGTCTGCGTGGGCGACGTCGTGGGCAAGGGCGTGCCGGCCTCGCTGTTGATGGCCCTGGTCCGATCGTCGCTGCGGGCGCACGTGGCCCATGTGTACGAGCTGTCGGAGGTCCTGGCGGCGGTCAACCTGGACCTGTGGCGGCAAAGCGACGAGAGGGACTTCGCGACGATGTTCTACGGCGTGCTGGACGTCCCCGGCCGGCGGCTGACCTACTGCAGCGCCGGGCACGAGCCGGCGCTGCTGGTCCGGGAGGGGCGGGGCACATGGCTGGCCGGCTCGGGCGGCGTGCTCGGCATCGACCCGGCGATGCGATACCGCAACCAGGTGCTGGGTCTGCGCCGGGGGGATCTGCTGCTGATCTTCACCGACGGGCTGCCGGAGGCGACCAATTTCAAGCATGAGACCTTTACTCGTGACCGCGTGCGGGCGGCGGCGCTGGAGGCCTGCCGCCGCGGCGAGTCCGCCGAAGGCGTCGGCAAGCACCTGCTGTGGGAGGTGCGCCGATTTGCCGGGCTGCAGACGCGATCTGACGACTTGACTTTGGTGGCCATCAAGGTTCAATAGCTGCGGTAACGCCGGGCCCGGCCAAAGACGCGGCGGGCGGGACCGGCGGAAAGGCCAAAGCCGCGTTCGCATGGGATTGTTCGCTACTGCCATATGAGCCACTTTTGTCGTCTGGCGAATCCCGCCGAATACTCCGTCACCGACGTGGACCTGCTCGCCGATGCCCAGGCAAGGAGATACTGGGTCAAACTGTTCGAGGATCACTTCGCCAGGGCCCTGGACGCCGCCAGGACCGCCTACGGCCGCACCTACGCCCGGCAGATCGAGTCCGCCCGGAAAGGTTTCGCCAAGGCCATGGCCCCGCTGGCCGGCGACGAGCTGGCCATGGACGGGCCGCTGGGCGTGGTGCAGTTGTGCCGCATGCGCGAAAAGGTGCTGCGCGACAACGGCCTGCACGACCCCTTCCGGCACATCAAGCAGCGCGAGAACGCCGCCGCCGCCGAGACCTACCCGCAGGTCATCCGCAAGCTCACGTCCCTGCCGCCGGAGGAACGTTGGGCCCACCTGGTCCGCGGCGTCTTCGCCGGCAACATCTTCGACCTGGGCAGCGCCGCCACCATGGGCTACGCCAGCGACAAGGTGAACTTCGAAGCGGTGATCCAGCAGATCAAGCCGCGCCCCTGGCTGATCGACGACTTCGACGATCTGGCCGAGATGCTCCCGGTCGGCGGCAGCGAACCCGCCCCCTGGGCCAAGGCCGTCATCTTCCTGGACAACGCCGGCGCCGACTTCATCCTGGGGGTCATGCCGCTGGTGCGGCAGTTGGCGGGCCGCGGCACGCAGATCGTGCTGGCCGCCAACGAGCTGCCCAGCCTCAACGACATCACCGCCGACGAGACCGTTCAGATCATCAAAGAGCTCGCCGCGATGGACCCGGACCTGGCCAGCTACGTCAAGGCCGGGCTGTTCGAGGTCGTTTCCACGGGCAACGACATCCCCCTGATCGACCTGTCGGAGGTGTCGCAGGAGCTCAACGAGGCCGCCCAGGACGCCGACCTGGTCGTGCTGGAGGGGATGGGGCGCAGCGTGGAAAGCAATCTCGATACGGAGTTCGACGTGGACTCCATCCAGTTGTGCCTGCTGAAGGACCCGGTCATCGCCGCCCGCGTCAACGGCGAGGTCTTCGACTGCGTGTGCATGTACCGGCCGCAGGAATAGGCACGAGGCACGTGGCACGAGGCATTAGCAGGCGCCAGCATCGCGTATGACAGTTGCAGGGCGCCGGCGGAAACGGCGGGTCACAGCCGCGCAATACCTGAAGTTGTTGTCCTGATGCCCCCTCGTGCCTATAGTTCCCGCCTGTCCGGGCCGCTTCCACGTAGGCCTCGAAATTCTCAATAGGCACTTCCGGCTCCAGCACGTGCGTGGGGGCAAGGATCAGCCTGCCGCTGGCGCCGCAGCTTTCAATGCGCTGCCTGACGGTGCGGCCGACCTCCTCGGGCGTGGCGAACGGCATCGTGGACTGCGTGCCGATCGTGCCGTGCAGATTCAACGTCGGATACCGAGCCCTGACCTCGACCGGGTCCATGCACTCCGGCTGGACGGGGTTGAGGAC
>LJUF01000186.1 GCA_001303665.1 Phycisphaerae bacterium SM23_33
TGATCGCCCGAGCCATCCACCCGGACTCACGCGCGGTGCTCCGCGAGGGCGGGGTCATCGCCGACGGCTTCGACGAACAGCTCGATCACCTCCGCCGCATCAGCGCCGACGCCCACGAGTGGCTGGCGGAATACCAGGCCCGCGAGGTCAACCGCACCCACATCTCCAACCTCAAGGTGGGCTACAACAAGGTCTTCGGGTACTACCTGGAGGTCAGCCACGCCAACGCCGACAAGGTCCCCGCCGACTTCGTCCGCAAGCAGACGCTTAAAAACGCCGAGCGATACATCACCGACGAGCTGAAGCGGTTCGAATCGGAGGTGCTCACCGCCAACGAGCGGGCCAAGGCCCTGGAAGAGAAGCTCTTCGAGCAGGTCCGCCGGGAACTGGCTGGCCACGTCGGGCAGTTCCAGGCCGCCGCCGAGGCCGTGGCCGCCCTGGACGTGCTGGCGGCATTCGCCAAGCTTGCCATCGAGCGCGGCTACCGCCGGCCGAAGATCACCCAGGAAAACGTGCTGCACATCGTCGGCGGCAAGCACCCCGTGCTGGCCGAGACGCTCCGCGAAGACTTCGTGCCCAACGACGTCGAGATGGGCGCCGAGGGCGACCGCCTGCTCATCATCACCGGCCCGAACATGGCCGGAAAGAGCACCTACATCCGCCAGGCGGCCCTGCTGACGCTGCTGGCCCAGACCGGCTGCTTCATCCCCGCCGAGGAGGCCACCATCGGCATCGTGGACCGCATCTTCACCCGCGTGGGCGCGGCCGACGAGCTGACCGCCGGGCTGTCCACCTTCATGGTGGAGATGATCGAAACCGCCAACATCCTCAACAACGCCACGCCTCGCTCGCTGGTCATCCTGGATGAGGTCGGGCGCGGCACCAGCACCTACGACGGGCTGGCCCTGGCCTGGGCCGTCAGCGAACACATCGCCACGCGGATCAAGTGCCGCACCCTGTTCGCCACCCACTACCACGAGCTGACCGAGCTGGAAGAGCTGCTGGACGGGGTGACCAACCTGAACGTGGCCGTGCGGGAGTGGGCCGACGAGGTCATCTTCCTGCACAAGATCGTGCCGGGCGGGACCGACCGCAGCTACGGGGTGCACGTGGCCCGGCTGGCGGGCGTGCCCAAGGACGTGATCGAGCGGGCCAAGCAGATCCTGCCGCAGCTCCAAGCCCACCTGGCCGAGGGGCTGGACATGCCCAAGCTCGCCCGCCGGGCCAAGGCCGCCGCCGACCAGATGAAGCTCTTCGCCGACCCCGCCAGCCGCGCCGCCCGCCAGATCAAGGACGCCCACCTGGAGAACATGACGCCCATGCAGGCCCTGGACTTTCTGCGCAGGCTGAAGAGCGAACTGTGATTCCGGACGGCTGATCGGGTCGGCCGGAGGCCCCACGCGGCCGGATCATCAGGTAATGGCATGGCACAGGAAACGATACGGCCCACGGTTGCGCGCGACTCTCCGACGAACGACTCGCCGGCCCAGAAGAAGCTCAGAGCCGAGCTAAGAAGCAGCGGACTGAAGCTCTGCTATCAATCCCGCCGCCACGGCAACAGCGAGCTGTACGTGATGGACGCCGACGGAGCGAATTCGGTGAACATCACGAATACGCCTGACGTGGATGAGGTGTATCCGCACGTCTCCGCCGAAGGCCAGAGAGTATGTTTCACGACCGTCGCGGCGGAAGACGGCGGCGTGCGCTTCGACGTGCACTGGATGAACATGGACGGCTCGAACCGGACGCTCGTGGCCGGCGACGCCACCGACCCGTGCTGGGACCCTTCCGGCACCAAGATAGCCTTCGTGAAGCGCCTGGGTCGGACCAAGACCGGGGACTATCAGAACGCCGGACTCTTCGTGTACGACATCCGCACCGGCCGCTACGAGGAGACCACCGCTGGCAAACTGTATCACGCCTACGTCCCCTGCTGGTCTCCGGCCGGCGACTGGGTCATCGCGACAGTGCACGAGCACGCCGATTTCGGCCACGCCATCGTCGCGATCGACCTGCAGGACATCCGCATCTCCGCCCTGAAGGGCCACGCCGCGTTGCACCTTCGACTGAAGGAGGGAGTGAACGGCTGCCGGCCGGACTTCTCGTGGGACGGCAAGATGCTCTGCTGGAACCCCGATGACTACCACATCTACGTCGCGCGATTCTCCCCCGACCGGCTCGTTCGCGGCCGAGCGGTCGCCCAGGCACCCGAGGGCGGCTCCGTCTACCACGGCGACTGGTCGCCCGACGGCCAGTACATCGCCTACTCCATGACGGCGGACGTGAAATCCTCAAACGCCAGGACCCGGGGCCTGTGGGACATCTTCGCCGCACGGGCCGACGGCAGCGTGTACGTGCAGCTCACCTTCGACCACGCCAACAGCAAGCAGCCCGAATTCTTTTCGCCGGCATAAACCCGCCCGCCGCGCCAGGACTTTTCATGATTCCCGCTTCGTTCTGGTGGGTCTGGCTGTCAGGGCGAAACGCGGCCGGCCGCGACATCAAGGACGCCGACCTGGAAAACATGACACCCATGCAGGCACTGGACTTCCTGCGCAGGCTCAAGGGCGAGCTGTGACCGCGGGTTCACACCACCGATGCCGATCAGAACGGCGGCCGCTACTTGACCTCGTCTTGGGCTGTCGCTTTGATGCTGGGCAGCTCCGGGGGCTTGGCCTGATCGGATTCGATCTTCCGCGCCGACAGGACCAGCAGGTGCTGCACGTGGGCCGCCGCGGCGCTCCGTGTCAACGGCGGCCGCCGGGGCGACTCACTGCGCGACCTGTATCGCTCCCGGACTTCGCCGCCCGCAGCCAGCACTCGAACGGCGGCCGCCGGCTGCTCCACGCGGTAGCCCAGCCGCAGGACCAGGCGCTGCTCCGGGCCCAGCGAAATGTCACGGGGCAGCCCGGGCCCGACGGTCGCCAGGAACATGACCGGCTCCTGCCAATCCACCGCGTACTCCTTGGCATCCAGCGCGACCTTGGCCGAGCACTGCCGCACGCCGAGATCTCCGGATATCACCGGCTTGATCAGCGTGAAAACGACCTTGTCGCCCTTCAGGTGGACGCAGACCTCCAGCCGCGTCCCGCGATCGATGGTGCCGATGATCGGCTCGAGGCACGGCCCCTGCCGCCGCCCGGCGTTGGGCAGGTAGCGATAGTCCTGGACGTACGCCTGCTGCGTCTGGACGGCGACCCACGCCCGCTGGCCCGGCCAAAGCATCATCCTCGGGGCCGCCAGGGCCCGCAGCTCCGGGACCGCTTTGGCCCGTTCGTGGCGCCTCTTGAAATCGGCCTCCGAGACGGTCTGGATGTCCTTTTCGGGCACGAGGTTGAGCTCCTTCAGCCGGTCGACCGGGCCCGACAAGAACAAGGCCGTGACGCTAATCTTCGGTCCGCTCTTATCGACCTTCTCCGGTGGTAGTTCGACCGCGCCTGGGCCGCGCCGGAGGTCGGCTGTCCCCGCCAAGCCCAGCCCTGGACGCGCCGGTCCATACAGGATCGGAGCGAACTCCGTCGGGCCGGCCGGCAGCCGGGCGACCTGGCAACCCGAGAAGACGGTCACGATGAAGCACCAAAGCAGAAAGGTTGCGGTTCTGTTCATGTTCTCTCCCCTGTTGGTGGAAGGTAAGCGTGAAGCCGCCGACGCCACATGAATCTATGAGGATACCGCCCCAGGATGCCGAGGCTGCGCAGGTCTGTCAAGGACGCCTTCGGCAAAGACCAGCGTTTTTCACAATCCCGGCCGCTACGGCGGTCGGACAAGGTGCGGAAACCCCCGAAAGCTTACGTTTCCTTCTCGGCAGTTCCGCCGGCCGTGGTCGGTTCGGTAGCGGTAAGTTCCGGATCCTGCGAGCCGGGCTCTTGCGAGGGCGGCAAAACCGCCGTCGCTTGGGCGGCCGGGGGGTGCAGGTCGTCGTAGAAGACCGTGTAACAGACCCAGAAGAACGGCGCGGCGAACACGAACAGGAAGACCCACCCCACGCAGATGACAATCATGCAGAACAGGCTCACCAGGCCAAAGACCAGCATCAGGGCGAACAGCCTCAGCTTGTTCCCGCGCATGATCTCGATGCTGCGGCGGATGGCCTCCATGGGCCCGAGGGAGGGGTCGTCGGCCAGCAGGTAGAAGACCTGGGAGTATCGCAGCGTCACCAAGACCATGGCGATGAAGGCCCCGATTGCGCACAGGATCGCTCCGACGGCCAGGCCCACCTCGGGTTCGACCGCGGCCCCCACGGCAATCCCCGCCAGGACTCCCGGCACGACGCCCAGCAGCATCCACAGGCAGGTAAACGCGAACATCAGCAGGAAGGCCAGCAGGGCGTTGGCGAAGTTCCTGAACCCCGCGAATAGCATGCCGATCTCGGCATTCCCGCCGCGGACGTAGGTCAGGAAAAAGATCACAGCCCCGAGGGTCAGGGGTCCGGCGAGGATCAGGGCGCCAAGGGGAACCGAATTGACGGCGTTGTACAGCAGGAAATAAAGCAGGGCCACGCCGATGGCCAGCCCCCACCGCCCGCTCATCCTCGTCCAGGCCTGGGACATGATCTCGCCCACGCCCAGCCTGCCCCCGGTGCCGCCCGGCGGTGGCACGGGCACCCGCGCCCGGGCCGCCGCGGCCACCTGCGGCCCGAACAGGCCCGGGATAGAGCCGGCCGCGGCCCAGCTCGCCATGCCGGCCGCCCACACGTAGTCGCCCGGGCGAACGCGGCCCTCGGCGATCCACCGCCGCAGGACCTCTTCTGAGACTGGCCCGTACTGCTGCCCGCCAACGAAGCAATACCATTGAGTCATGCCGCAGCCCCTAACGCACGCAGGCAATCACGTATGCCCAGTTGACCAGGAACAAGGCGGCCAGCATCGCCAGCGCCAGGCGTCTCCGGGACGGCTTGAGCTTGCATCGCACGGCCCGGCCAGCCACCACCCGCAGCAGCGTGACCCCCACCCAGATGCCCAGCAGCGTAAACAGAAGCGGATTGTGCAGCCAGCCGGCCAGCACGTGCCCTCTCAGAATGCAAAGCGCCCCGCGCGTGAATCCGCAGGTCGGGCAGGACACGCCGGTGATCTTCTTGAACATGCAGGCGGGCACGTCCAAGCCGGCGCGGCGGCCCAGAAAAAACGCCATCGCCCCCAGCCACAGCCAGAGGAGCACGACCGCCACAGCCCACAGCGGCCAGGGCGGACGTTTCGGAACCCGGACAAGCTCGATGCCCATGGTCAAGGCCCGCCCCCTCCGCCCCGCACGCGAAAGGCCATCAACATAATCATGCCGAACCACAGGGCATACAGGGCGACAAAACCGATGGCAACGCAGACGCCGACGATGCCGCAGATCTTGCCGGCCCGGGTCATCCCCTCGCCGGCTGGGTCCATGCGGCCGGCCCGCATCTCCCGCAAGTCGGTGTTGCCCAGCACCCAGGCGACGATGCCGCAGATGAAACACGGCACAATCCCCAGGATGCCGAGGGTCAGCACCACCGCACCGCGGTGGGGCCTGACGAACACGGTCGCCGGCGCGCCCGCCGGGCCGGCGAAAAGCCCGGCCACCGAGCGGGCCTCGGACCAAGTCTCCATTCCCTCCGTCCAGACGTAATCCGTGGGTGTGAGCCTGCCTTCCGCCGCCCAGGCTTGAAGCACCTCAAGCGTCACCGGGCCGTACTGCTGCCCGCCCACGATGCAGTGCCACTGTTCCACTGGCAAGTCTCCGCACCGGCATCATCCGAAACCCGCGCCTGAGGATTACCAAACCCGTGGTCAGAGACATACTGCTTAACGGGCAGCCGAACGGCTATGGCTGTGCCGCCCGAACACGCGGCCGCCTCCGAGCCACCCGCCCCCGCCCAGGATACGGTGCGGTCCAACGCCCAAACGCCAAGAGCGTGAGGCGCCGCGAACGGACCGGTCAGACTCTCTTGCTCCGCTGGACGCTTGAGCCGGGCTTTACCGACCCATCGCGGCGCAACTTACGCCCGCGATCGTCATTATGAGCCCAATGACAAAACCGACGATGGTGAGGATCACACTGATCATCCCGCAGATCCTGCCGGCGTTGGTGGTTCCCTGACCTGTGGGATCCATCCGCCCGGCCGCCATCTCCGCCAGATCGTTCTTGCCCATGACCCAGGCGACGATCCCGAAAATGACACAGACCACGAATCCCAGAATGCCGAAGACCAGGATCAAGGTCCCTCTGTGGGGCTTGAGACCGGCCGGGGGAGGCGCTACCGGCCCAGCGGGCGGTTGCGGCGTTCCAGTCATGTGACGTCTCCTTTCGTTGTCGGGTACCCGGACCCGGGCCCGTCCCTGAGCCGGGCACATGCCCTATACTGCACGCCGCGGGCAACCTATACCACGCAAACCGCTCAGTCAAAGCTTTTTGCAGGCATTTTCAAGCGATGTCGCTGCCCAGTGCCGCCAAGCGGGGCCGACGGTGGTTTGGGCCGCGGCAGGCGGCTGGAAAAGCCGGCGGGGAAACGGTAGACTCAGAGGCCCATGGAGATGGGTGCGGATGGCCGCTGCCAGGAGACATGACGGCCGGCGGGCCAACGAGTTGCGGCCGGTGAAGATGAGCGTCGGCTACGTGCCTACCGCCGACGGCTCCTGCCTGATTCAGGTGGGCCAGACCCAGGTCATCTGCACCGCCAGCCTCACCGCGGGCGTGCCGGACTGGCTGGAGGGCAGCGGGCAGGGATGGGTGACGGCGGAGTACGGGATGCTGCCGGCCAGCACCGCCCAGCGCCGGCGGCGCCCCATCGGCCGGCTGGACGGCCGGTCGGCCGAGATCCAGCGCTTCATCGGGCGGGTGCTGCGAAGCGTGGTGGCCATGGAGAAGCTGGGACCGAATACAATATACCTGGACTGTGACGTTCTG
>LJUF01000187.1 GCA_001303665.1 Phycisphaerae bacterium SM23_33
CTGGGCTGGGCGGAGCTGGTGCTGGTCAACCACCCGGCGCTGGCCGGCGACGCCAACGCCGACAACGTGGTGGACGGGCTGGACTACAACACCTGGTCGCTGCATTACCTGGAGAGCGGTCATCCGGCCTGGGCGGACGGCGGCTGGAGCGTGGGCAATTTCAACGCCGACGACGTGGTGGACGGCCTGGATTACAACGCCTGGTCGCTGAACTACGCCCCGGAAGCCGGCGCGGTCCCCGAACCCGCCTCCGCCCTGTTGCTGATCGCCGGACTATGTCCACTACTGTGGCGCAGGCGCAGCGGGTAGTGTGCCGTCACCGGTGCGCTTCGGCGCCTGCCTCCCGCTTTATAGGCGGCGAAGCAGGCAGGTCCCCGGTACATCGCGTAGCCCGCGCGGGCGAAGGCACGGAAGATGGTAGCCCGGGGCGCCGGGCCAAGCCCGTCCCCGGGGCTTGCCCTGCGGGCGGCGCCCCGGGCTACTGACACTCGCCCTACGGGCTCACGCCGCGTTCGCCAGCGAGAGAACGGTGTCCGGTCTCTGGCCACCCGCCCGGCGGAGGGGGTGCGAATCGCTACAGGCGATCGTGAACTCTTCTCAGGGAAGTGGAGCGGTTCGAGGCCGCTCCGCCGCCGTCAGAGCTGACCCAGGATGCGGCGGAAGGCCTCGGCGTTCTCGGCGGCCTGGCCGCCGTGGCAGTTGTTGAAGAACACGTGCACCGCGTCCATCTGGTCGGCGAGTCTTTCCCAGGCCTCGATGGCCGCCGTCATCTCCGCCGGGCTGTAGCTGTAGTCGTATCGCTCCGCAGCCCCGGCGTACCACTTGTCGGCGTCGCGGGAGTGCAGGCGGAAGTAGCCGGTCCGCGTGGTGGCCGCGATCTCCGGCCGGAACAGGCCGGGAAGGTCCGGCACGTCGGGGATCACCAGCGTCACGTTCCGCTCCCCCAGGCCGGAAAACACCGCCGGGTCGTCCCACGAGCCGTGCCGGAACTCCACCGCCAGCGGCGCCGAGGCGAAGTCCTCCAGCGCGGCCGCCAGGTATTTGCGGTTGGCCACGGTGCGGTGGAATGACTGCGGGAACTGAAGCAGCACCCCGGAGAGCTTGGCCGCCTCGCGCAGGGGGGCGAGGCTGTCCAGGAACGCCCCGGCCACGGTCCGGTCCTGGGCGTGGGTGGTCTGCTGGTTGGCCTTGACCCAGAACCCAAAGCCCGCCGGGCTGCGGCGGGCGATCCGCCCCAGCGTGTCGGCGGTGGGCATGCGGTAGAAGGTGAAGTTCAGCTCCACGGCCTCGAAGCGGTTAACGTACAGGCCGAACATGTCCCCCTGCCGCGTCCCGGCCGGATAGAAGTTCCCCACCCAGTCCCGGAAGGAGTAGCCGCTGGTGCCCACGATGTATTTCAGTTTCGTTTCCACGGATTTCACGAATTCGGCGCGGCCGCGGGAGCGGGCGACTTCCACAATGATACATTCTGCGCCGAGAACGTCACGGATCCATATTGGTTCTCGACGGCCCCGGCCACGATGTAAGGCCCGTAGCGGTTGAAGGCGTGCGGCACGGCGCGTCGCGATGCCGCCGCGCCGGGCAGGACCGTGACCTCGAACAGGCCGTATTCATCCTCCATGGTCAGGAACATGATGGTGCCGCCGGTGCGGGTGGGCGCGGTGCGGGCGGCCTCCAGGACGCCGGCGATACGGACGCGGCGGCCGACGCGGCCGGGGACCCGCCGGCTGTCGGCATCCACCGCCCCGTTCAGTCCCGGCCGATACAACGCCATGATGTGCTGGCGGACGCTGATGCCCATGATCCGCCGCTCGTCGGCGTATTTGCGGGCGGGGCTGTAATCCTCGGCCACCGGCGGGATGGTGGGCTCGGCCGGCAGCAGGGCCCGCCCGCGGCAGGCCGGCTGCGGCCTGGTGCCGAAGAACAGGTCAAGCTCCATCATCAGCGCCGGCCGGAGCCGGCCCGTGAAGTCGAACGCCCCGCAGAGGACCAGCGACCGGGCCTGCTCGCGCTCCAGGCCGGCTCGGCGGAGGAAATCGGTCAGCCCGGCGAACTCGCACTTTCGCCGGGCGGTGAGGATCGTCTCGATGCCCGCCGGCCCCAGGCCGGCGACGAAGTTCAGCCCCACCCGGACGGCGCCGCCCTCGACCTGGAACTCCTCGCCGGAGCGGTTGGCGTCGGGCAGGAGGAATCGGATGCCGGCCCGCTTGGCCTGCTCGACGTACACCCGCGGGTGGTACATGCTCTGGTTGTTGTTCAGGGCGGCGGTCCAGAATTCCAGGGGGTAATGGGTCTTGAGGTACGCCCCGGCGTAGGCCAGCACGGCGTAGCTGGCGGCGTGGGCGCGGCAGAAGGAGTAGGCGTTGAACTTGGCCATCTGCACCCACAGCGACTTGGCGAAGTCGGCGTCCACGCCGTTGGCGCGGCAGCGGGTGAGGAACTCCCGCGACAGCTCCAGCCGCTGCCGGTCGTCGCGGCACTTCTGGACGGCCCGGCGGAAGCGGTCGCCCTGGATCAGCCCCGCTCCATCGCCGCCGACCATGGCCGCCGCCACCAGCATCACGTCGTCCTCGTACAGCATCACGCCGTAGGTGTCGGCCAGGATGGCGTCCACCGCCGGGTGGCCGGGCGGGGGCCGCTCCAGCCCGCGGTGGCGGCGGACGAAGACCTCCTTCATACCGATGCTCGCGGCCCCCGGGCGGATCAGGGCCAGCGCCTTCATCACGTCCCGCGTGTGGGAGGGGGCGAGCATCTTCAGCAGGTGCCGCATGGCCGGCGACTCGAGCTGGTTGCAGCCGACCGTCTCGCCGGCCCGCAGCGTGGCCAGGGTGGCCGGGTCCGCCGGCGGCAGCGCCTCCACGTCGACGGCCTTGCCGCGGCGGGCCAGCAGCTCGCAGGCCTGGCGGACGGTGGAGAGGTTGCGGTTGCCCAGCAGGTCGAGCTTGACCAGCCCGGCGGCCTCCACGCCGTCCTTGTCGTAGTGGGTGATCCTCACGCCCTTGGGCGCCGGCTGGATGGGGACGTGATGGTCAATGGGCCTGGGGGTGATGACGATGCCGCCGGGATGAACCGAGAGGTTGTGCGGCAGGTGCAGGATTTGCCGGCTGAGGCGGACGATGGATTCGGTCTTCTCGTGGTCGAAGCCCTCCTCGGCCAGGCGCGTGATCTGCTCGTCGGACAGGCCCATGGCCTTGGCTGTCTCCCGCATGGCCGAGGCCGGCTGGAAGGTGTTGTGGGTGCAGACCATGGCCACGTGGTCGGCGCCCCAGCGCCGGCTGGCGTAGGCGATGACGTCGTCGCGGATCCGCCAGCAGAAGTCGACGTCCAGGTCGGGGAAGTCCTCGCGCCGCTCGTGCAGGAAGCGCTCGAAGGGGATGCCGAAGGCCAGCGGGCAGACGTTGGTGATGCCCAGCAGGTAGGCCACCAGGCTGCTGGCCCCGCTGCCGCGGCCGGCCACCGGCATGCCGCCAGGCCCCTGGTGCAGGCCCGTCCGGGCGTACTGGACGATGTCCCAGACCACCAGGAAATATTCCGAAAAGCCCATCCGCTCGATGAGCCGCAGCTCCTTCTCCAGCCGGGGGTGGGCCTTTGGCGGCGGCTCGTCGCCGTACCGCCGCCGCAGCCCCTCCCGGCAGAGGCGGCGGAGGAACTGCCCCGCCGGCGTGCCGTCGGGCGTGGGGAAGCGCGGGAACACCGGCCGGCGCGGCAGGAAGCGATAGCCCGCGCACCGCTCGGCGAGGCGCCGGTTGTTGCGGACCGCGTCGGGAAAGGCCGCCAACTGCGTGCGAAGCCGCTCGGGGCAGCGCAGATACGCCTGGCGGTGCGGCAGTTGGTCGGCCAGCAGGGCGTCGCAGGTCGAGCCCAGCCGAATCGCCGCCAGCAGCCGGGCCGCCTCCTGATCGCCCTCCTCGGCCAGCAGGGCCTTGCCCGTCGCCGCTAACGACAGCCCCAGGCGGCCGCCGGCCCCGGCCAGACGCCGAAGCTCCGACTGCGACTGCGCCGCCGGGTCGATCCCCACCCAGAGCCGCTCCGGCTCCACCCCCGCCGACAGCAGCCCCGCCGCCAGGGCGTCGTCCTCGACGATGAGCTGCAGCCCCCCGCTCAGCTCGGGCAGGTCGGCCAGCAGGCTGAAACCCTTCCGGCAGTGGGCCCGCGTGAGAAGCCGGCAGAGGTTCTCATAGCCCCTCTCGTCTTCCACCAGCGCCGCGGCGGCGCGGTCGCCGTCCTGCAACTCCGCGCCGAGGATCGGCTCCAGGCCGGCCTGGCGGGCCGACTGCCAGAAGATCGGCGCGGCGTAGAGGTTGTTCACGTCCGTCAGCGCCAGCCGCTTATGTCCCAGCTCAGCGGCGCGCTCGATCAGCCGCTGCGGCAGGGCCGTGCCGCGCAGCAGCGAATAGCCGCTGCGGACGTGCAGAGGTGTCACCGGGGCGTTCATTGGGCTCGAAGACCCTCTTAACTGTCCGCGTTTTCACTCGCTGTCGGAGGTTAGAAGTGAGAGGTTAGAGTACCGCGCGGCCGAACCTGTTCGCGTTTTTTACTCTCACCTCTTCCCTCTCACCTCTCACCTGGGACCCCCAAACGCGATGGGTCGCGTTTGGGGGCCCTACTTCGTCAGCGACGGCGTCCTGAGGACAAAGCCGTAATCGTTCTGCCGGAGGCGGCCCAGCAGTTCGGCGGACTCGCCCGTCACCACGGCGGCGTGGCCCCAGCGGTCGCGGATGCGGTCGATGGCGCGGTGGAGGCTGCGGCGGCGGACGCGCTGGGTCGGCTCGAACAGCTCCCCGTCACCGCCCCGCGGGCGGAACCGCGACAGCACCACCCCCACGTGCCGCAGGGCCACGCGGCGGCGGTAAAGCTGATTCAGCCGCTCCAGGACGAGCTGGTACACCTCGTCGTCCACGTCCGTCGGCTGCGGCAGCGACCGGCCGGCGGCCAGCTCCTTCCAGTCGTCGTAGCGGATGGACAGCTCCGCGCAGCCGGCCAGCAGCCCCGCCTGCCGCACCGCCCGCATCGCCCGCTCCAGCAGGTAAAACAGCATGCCGCGGATCTCGGCCGGGTCGCAGGTGGGCTGGTGAAAGGTCGTCTCCCGCGAGATGGTCCGGGGCATCGCGGCCGGGCGAATCCGCTGCACGTCCCGGCCGCGACACCGCTCGTACAGCACCTCGCCCCGCTGGCCGAACATCGCCCGCAGTGCCTCCCGCGGCAGGGCGCGGAGGGCGGCGACCGTGTGGATGTTCAGGTCGCGGAGCCGCTCGGCCGTCTTATGGCCAACGCCCAGCAGCTTCTCGATCGTCAGCGAATCGAGGAACCTTTCTTCCTCCCCCGGCCGGACCCACGCCACCCCCTTGGGCTTGACGGATGCCGAGGCGATCTTGGCCAGCATCCGATTGGCCGCCAGGCCAACCGAAACCGGCAGCCCCACCTCCTGCCGCACTTGTCTCTGGAGTTTCCGCCCCACCGTCAGCGGGCCGCCCTCCCGATACATCGGGATGCCGCCGGCGTCGCCGTAGGCCTCGTCCAGGTACGTTTCCAGCCCGCAGGTGTACCGCCGGCAGATCCGCCACACCTGCTCGGCGAAGCAGCGGTAAATGGGGTACCGCCCTTCCAGGAACACCGCCCGCGGGCACAGCCGCCGGGCCTCGTGCAGAGGCATGCCCGCTCCCAGCCCGGCCGCGCGGGCCTCGTAGCTGCACGAGGCGATCACCCCGTTGCCGACCACCACCGGCCGGCCACGCAGCGAAGGGATCAGAAGCTGCTCCACCGAAGCGAAGAAGGCGTCGATGTCCACGTGCAGAATGAGTGTCTCAAGACGACCCATGAAACGTCACCATGAAAATAAGACTTTTATTTTAAGACACTTATAAAAGCCATGACGGCCGCATGCAGCCGGTGTCCTTTACCTAACATAAACCTAACATAAGCATATTCCCTCGTCAAGGCCGATTCCAGAGATTTGGGGCAAAAAAATCGAACTGGTATTCCCGGCCGCGAGGGACTAAATTCTCCGTCGAACCCCTTTCCCGAAAACCAGCGTCTCCTGCCGCAGCACACGTCGTTCGGGGCAAGGGAGGCCGAGTCATGGCATACGCGGTGGTCCAGAAGACCCTGGACCCGCCCTCGGTGGAGCAGCTCTGCCGGGCGGTTCAGGCCGTGCCCGGACTGACCCGCTACGACGCCACCGTGCTGGCGGCGGACGCCTTCGGGATCATCGCCGAAAACCTTTCGCTGGAGTCGGCCTCGGTCATTCAGCGCCGCCTGGCGGCCGAGGGCTACGAAACCGAACTGGTGGACCAAGACAAGCTGCCGACGCTGCCGCCGCCGACGGGGCTGCGGCGGGCGGACTGCCTGCCGGAATGCCTGGTGGTGTACGACGCCCTCGGCCGGCCGAAGCGGATCCAGTGGGCGCAGGTATGTCTGGTCGCCGCCGGCAGCGTCAGGCTGAGTGAATTCAAGCGCGTCGAAAGGCAATACGTCGTCTACCACCCCGGCCCCTGGCTCCTGGCCGTGCCCGTCGTCCTGAGTGATTTCGCCGACCGGGAGGAGCGGAACCTCCGCCTGGCCCTGGAGATCCTCATCGAAGCGGCCCCGGCGCGGTACCGCGCGACGGCACACAACTTCAACTACGGCTACCTGGGGCCGCGACAGCATCGCAGGCCAGCCGAGAACTTCGCCCTGCTCGTGCGCGACCTCATGCAACTGGCCATCAACGCCTCGGCCAACCGCGGGGCGGTCGGGCTGGCACAAGACCCCGCGCAGACACTGGAATACCCCGCGCGACACGCCTTCGAGGAGGAGATGATCTGGCTGCTCTGGAAGCTCCGTGGCCCGCGCCCTCTGCCGGGGCAGACCTGAAGGGCCCGCGGGCAGCT
>LJUF01000188.1 GCA_001303665.1 Phycisphaerae bacterium SM23_33
CCGGGAGCCAGGATGTCCAGGGCGCGGGCCGTCATTGCCTCACAGGGGCAGCGGCTCCAAAAGGTGGCCGATGATGACGCGCAGAAACCAGGCCATCCACACGATGGAGGTAGCCCCCACGACCATGGCCAGCAGGGTGATGAACTCCCGGCCGCGGACGGCGCTGCTGCGCATGGAGGAGACGATGCGGTCCTTGGCAACGGTGAGCATGGCCAGCAGCACCGCGGCGACGGTCACGGGGATGGTGCTGCTGTGCACGGCCGAGTAGATCCACACCCGCCAAGTGACCTCGACGTCGCCGCCCTTGTTCAAGAGGTAGTAGTGCAGCCGGTCCGCGCCGGGCGAAGGCTCCCGGCTGATGTGGCCGTGGATGGCCTCGCCCGGCAGCGAGAAGTATGCCACGGAATAGGCGAGGAAATTGGCCAGCCCCAGCACGATTACCCACAGGCAGATCTTGGTCCGCCGGTTCATGTGCACGTCCGGCAGGTCGGTCGGCTCTTCGGGCAGGTGTTCGGGGCTGTTTCGCATGTATGGTCCCTTTTTTCAGGTGCCGATCACGCCTTCCAGCGGCGAGGAAGCGGTGGCGTACAGCTTGCGGGGGATCCTTCCCGCCCGCCGGGCCAGCAGGCCTGCTTCCAGCGCCAGCCGCATGGCCCGGGCCATAGCGATCGGGTCTTTGGCGCCGGCGATGCCGGTGTTCAGCAGCACGCCGTCGGAACCGAGCTCCATGGCGATGGTCACGTCCGAGGCCGTGCCCACGCCGGCGTCGACGATGACGGGGAAGTCCTCATCGCCGGCCTTCAGGTCCTCCAGGATGATGCGGATGTTGTAGGGGTTGAGGACGCCCTGTCCCGAGCCGATGGGGCTGCCGGCGGGCATGACCGAATCGGCCGCGGCCTCCTTCAGCCGCCGGGCCATCACCGGGTCGTCGCTGGTGTAGCACAGCACCGTGAATCCCTCGCCCTTGAGGGTCTTGAGGGCCTCGAGCGTGCCCACCGGGTCCGGCAGCAGGGTCTTCCTGTCGCCCAGGACCTCCAGCTTGACCCAGCTTGCGCCGGGGTTTTCCAGCCCTTCCAGCAGCTCCCGCCCCAGCAGCGCGGTGCGGACGGCGTCGTCGGCGTTGAAGCACCCGGCGGTGTTGGGCAGCAGGAAGTACCGTTGCAGGTCGAGGAAGTCCAGGATGTTTCGGCCCCGCTCGTCGGCCATCCGCTCGCGCCGCACCGCCACCGTCACCACCTGGCAGCCGCTCTCGGCGAGGGCGTCGCGCATCAGCTCGTAGGTGGCGTACTTGCCCGTGCCCACGAACAGCCGGTTGGTGATGCAGAAGTCCCCAATCCGAAGAGGTCTTTCCTTTGCGTCGGTCATCGTCACTCCTGAAATGGCTGCTTCCACAGGCCGGCGGGCGGCCGCCCCAAATGAGCCTGCGGCAGGTGCAAACACCCTGTGATTCCCTGAACGGGACCTCGTGTTGCCCTCAAAAGAGCCCTCTGCGGCCGGCGCCAACTTCGCCGCCACGGGCGGCCCTGGCGTGAATTCGTATCATCCCCAACCGCCGCTTGCAAGGCTCATCCCCCGCCGACGAGGGTGACGATCTCGATGCGGTCTTCGGGGGCCAAGGACGTATCCGCGAAGGCGGCCCGCCGCACCAGCTGCCGGTTCCGCTCCACCGCGATCCTCCTGGGCTGCACCTCCAGCAAATTAATGAGGTCCGCCACAGTGGACCCTTCGGGCACTTCCTGCTGCCGGCCGTTAACATACACCAGCATACACCGACGCCTTTGAGAGCCCCCCCTCCGCGACGACACCTGCCCACCGCCTCACGGCCGCGCCGCTTCCAGACCGGCAGCAGGAATCCCACCAGACGGCCGCGGCCGGCCCGGCTCACCGCTTTTTTCCGCCCGCGGCCTTGGACCGGGCGGACCTTCCCTTTTGCTTGTCCAGATGCAGGGCGGCCTTGAGCACATCGTCGACCTTTCTGGCAAAGACGAACTTCAACTGCCTGCGGGCCTCGGCCGGAACTTCCTCCAGGTGTCTGCGGTTGCGTTCGGGGAGGATGACGGTGCTGATGCCCGCCTGCCGGGCGGCCAGGATCTTCTCCTTGATCCCCCCCACCGGCAGGACCAGCCCGCGGAGGGTGATCTCGCCGGTCATGGCCACGCGGCTGTCCACCGGCCGGCCGAGCATCAGCGAGCTGATGGCCGTGGCCATGGCCACCCCGGCGCTGGGTCCGTCCTTGGGCACGGCCCCGGCCGGCACGTGGACGTGGATGTCGGACTCGGCGAAGGCCTTGTCCTGGATGCCGAGCTTCTCGCCGCCGCTGCGGATGAGGCTGAGGGCGGCCCGGGCCGACTCGCGCATGACGTCGCCGATCTGCCCGGTCAGCACCAGGTTGCCCTTGCCCGGGTAGGCGGTGGCCTCGATGAAGATGATCTCGCCGCCGTAGGGGGTGTAGGCCAGCCCGGTGGCCACCCCGGGCACCGAGGTCCGCTGGGCCAGCTCGCTTTCATACTCCCGCGGCCCGAGATAGGCGGCCACGTCCTTGACGTGGATGGTCCTGGTCTTGATTTTGCCCGCCGCCACCTGGGCGGCGACGGCGCGGCAGATGGCCCCGATCCGCCGCTCCAGCTCCCGCACCCCCGCCTCGCGCGTGTGGTACATCACGATGTGCTTCAGGGCCGCCGACCGGACTTGCAGTTGCCCGGCCGTCAGCCCGTTCTCTTTCAACTGCCGTGGCAGCAGGTATCGCTTGGCGATCTGGAGCTTCTCCGTCAGCATGTAGCCGGGGATGTCAATGACCTCCATGCGGTCCCGCAGCGCCGACGGCACGGTCGCCATGATGTTGGCCGTGCCGATGAACATCGTGCCCGACAGGTCGAAGGCCACGTTCAGGTAGTGGTCCTGGAAGCTGAAGTTCTGGGCCGGGTCCAGAATCTCCAGCAGGGCCGAGGTGGGGTCCCCGCGAAAATCCATGCCCACCTTGTCCAGCTCATCCAGCATGAACACCGGGTTCCTGGAGCCGGCCTTGCGGATTTCCTGGATGATCCGGCCGGGCATGGCCCCGATGTAGGTGCGGCGGTGGCCGCGGAGCTCGGCCTCGTCGCGCAGCCCGCCCAGGCTCATGCGGATGAACTTGCGGCCCAGGGCGCGGGCGATGGACTGGCCCAGGGAGGTCTTGCCCACGCCGGGCGGGCCCACGAAGCACAGCACCGGCCCGCGCGACCCGGGGGCGAGCTTGCGCACGGCCAGGTACTCCAGGATCCGCTTCTTGACCTTGTCCAGGTCGTAGTGATCGTCGTTGAGGATCCTGGCGGCGCGGTTGATGTCCAGGCGGTCCGGCGTGGAGACGTTCCAGGGCAGCTCGGCCATCACGTCCAGGTAGGTGCGGATGACAGTGTATTCGGGGCTGGGCGGAGGGATCCTCTTCAGCCGGTCCAGCTCCCGCAGGCACTCCCGCTTGACGTTGTCGCTCATGCCGGCGGCCTCGATCTTCTTGGTCAGATCCTCGATCTCGACCGTCTGCTCGTCCGCCTGCCCCAGCTCCTTCTGGATGGCCTTGAGCTGCTCCCGCAGAAAGTACTCGCGCTGGGACTTGTCGATGCTCTCTCTGACCTGCTCCTGGATCTGCCCGCTCAGCTCCAGCACGTCCACCTGCCGGTAGAGATACTTCTGGAGGATCTCCAGCCGGTGGAGCACGTCAACTTCAGCCAGCAGCTCCTGCTTGGCCGGCACCTCCATGGGCAGGTTGGCGGCCAGGAAGTCCGTTAGCGCGCCGGGGGGCTCGATGCGGTCGATCACCACCTGGGCCTCGTTCGGCACGTTGGGCGCCAGCTGGACCAGCCGCGAGGCCTTCGCCCGAACGTCCAGCAGGCGGGCCTCCATCTCCTTGCCCACCGACAGGGTGTCCTTCAACACCGTCACGCGGGCCCGCAGGTAAGGCTCCGTCTGCACGAACTGGTCAACGTGGACCCGGGCCAGGCCATGGACGATAATCGTCTTGCTCCCGTCCTCGCTGGGCAGCAGCTTCAGCACGAACGCAGCCACCCCGACCTCGTAAAGATCCTGCGGGCCGGGGTTCTCCACCTCCGCCTCCCGCTGGGTCACCAGCACGATGATCTTCTGGTCCGGAAGCACGTCGTCGATCAGCCGGCGGGACTTCTCCCTGCCGACGGGCAGCGGCATGACCGTCCCCGGGAAGACCACCACGCTGCGGAGGGCCAGGACGGCGCCGACGTCAGGGATGGCCGCGCTCCTTTCGGCCTCCTGCGGCTGCGGGCCCACGTCCGGGTGAATGATCATTTCCGGCTCGTCCGGCACGATGATCCTGGGCTTGTTGGGTTTTCCCTCGGTCATTTCGATTCGGCCCCCTTGGGCATCTTGACCCACAGGAACCCGTTCCGATAGCAGGCCTCAATTTCGCCCTCGTTCACCGACTGGGGCAGGTCCAGGGCCCGGTGGAAGGGGCCGTGATCGATCTCCATCAGCTGCAGCCGCAGCGGGCAGCCCTCGACTCGCTTGCAGGGGTCGGAGGTCGGCGGGCTGGGGCTGGGGCGCTGGCCGCGCAGCACCAGCCGGCCCTGCTCCACGCGCAGGTCAACGGCCTCCGGGTCCACCCCCGCCAAGTCGACCACCAGGAAATACGCCGAGGAGTCCTCGTACAAGTTCACGGCCGGGCTCCAGCTTTCCTTGGGGCGGTAGCGGTGAAACCCCCGGCCCAGGACGCGATCCACCCAGCGGCCCATCTGGTCTGCCACGGAAGAGAAGTCTTCCTCGGCCACTCGAAGCGGGACGTTCATGGTCGTATCTTCCCTTTCTTATATCGGTAGCATCGGATCGGCGCCGCGAACTGACCTTATGAGATTGTAGCAGACCGGCGGGAAAATAAAAGCCGTCATGCCCGCCCGGAGGCCCAGCGGCCCGCGGAAAGGCTGGCGACATGAAAAACGCCAGGGGCCAAGCCGTGCAGCCTGCCCCCTGGCGCCCTTGAAGTCCGCTGGACCGACCGGCTGTTGCCCGAGTCTGCCTCGTAGGCGGCTCCATCGCCGCGGGCGATTACTTGGGCGATATCATGACGTACCGCCGGTATTCGTTCGACCCGGGCTGGACCAGGCGGACGACACGCACCCGCACGGCCGCGTCCTTCTTCACCGCGGCCAGGGCCGCGGTGAACTCGTCCGTGGAGCTGACGGCCTTGCCGTTGACCTGGTCGATCACCATTCCTGGCTGCAGGCCCTTCTCCGCCGCGTCGCTGTCCGGCTCGACGTCCGTGATCAGCACACCGGCGGTCTTCTTGTCGTAGCCGTAGCGATCCGCCAGCTCTCGGGTCAGCGTCGCCACCTCCAGCCCGTAGCGCTTGGGCCGCTCCTTCTCCGGCTCGGGCTCCAGGCCGGCGAGCATGTCTTCCGGCTGCTTGCCGACGGTCACGGCCACCGTCTTCTGCTCGCCCTTGCGGTACAGGGTGATCCGGGCCTCCTTGCCCGGCGCGATATCGGCGATGCGCTCGCGCAGCTCATCTCCGTTGGCCACCGGCTTGCCGTCCACCGCCACGATGAAGTCGTCCTGCTGGACGCCCGCCTTGGCGGCCGGGCTGTCTTCCCTCACCTCCGTCACCAGCACACCCTTGGTGCCGGGCAGGTTGAAGCTCTTGGCCAGCTCCTCGTCCTCCACCTCCTGGAACTCCACGCCCAGGTAGCCGCGCACCACCGTGCCCTTGTCGACGAGCTGCCGCATGACCTTCTTGGCCATGTTGGAGGGGATGGCGAAACCGAGGCCTTCGTTGCCGCCGCTGGCCGAGATGATCCGGCTGTTGATGCCGATGATCTCGCCCCGCATGTTGACCAGCGGGCCGCCGCTGTTGCCCCGGTTGATGGCCGCGTCGGTCTGGAGAAAGTTCTCATACGGCTGGGCGCCGGCCTTCCTTCCCTTGGCCGAGATGATGCCGGCGGTGACGGTCTGCTCCAGGCCACGCGGGGCGCCGATGGCCAGCACCCAGTCGCCTACCTCCATCTTGTCGCTGTCGCCCAAGGGCAGGGCGGCCAGCCGACCGCTCTTGATCTTCACCACCGCCAGGTCCGTCTGCCAGTCGCTGCGGACCCACTCGGCCTCATACTTCTTCCCGTCGGCCATCACCACCTCCACCTCGTCGGCGCCGCCCACCACGTGGTGGTTGGTCAGCACGTAGCCGTTCTCGGCGTCCACAATGACGCCGCTGCCCAGATTGGGCTGCACGTAGTAGCGTTCGCGGCGGGGTGTAGTACGCGGGGGAGCCGGCTCACCCGGCGCCTGGGGGACGCGATCCTCAAAGAAGCGGCGGAAGAAATCGTCCATGTCGAACATGCGGGGCATCCTGACCCGCTTCTTGACGTACACCTCGACCACGGCCGGCTTGGCCACTTTGGCCACGGCCCGGAACAGCTCGCTGAGCTGGTCGCGCTGCGAAAGCTTTCCCAACTCCTCCCTGACGGCCGTGTTGGAGCCCTTTTCGGCCGCATAGGCGAACCGCTCCACCATCCACGGCCCGAAGGCCACGGCCAACACCGCAACCAGAACCAAGCCTGTCAAAGGCATGAACCTGCCTGCTCGCCCCATGGCTGTACTCCTCCTCTCCAAAGGGTCCTGCAACTTCCATCTGCTCTCGTTGCTGCCTCGCACGGAGCCACCTCAATCTGAATTCTATTACCTCTGACTTATCTTACGGGACCTGCATCCGCTTTGTTCATTCTATGCAGCCCGGCAAAGACCAAGAGCAGGTAGCAGGCGACAGCCGCTGCCGTGGTGAGCGTGCCCGCAAGCAGGGGCGGGCGGTGCCCCACGGCCGCGCTGACGGCCCCGGCGCGGACGGCCCCCAGGCCGTTGGCCG
>LJUF01000189.1 GCA_001303665.1 Phycisphaerae bacterium SM23_33
AGGTTTTTCCAGCCGCGGCGATGCCTGGTGCAGGTTATCCTCACCTGGCCGGGGCGGCGCGACCGGGCCTTGGAGCGGGCCGTGCTGGACGCCATCGCCCCGCAGCCCAATGATGACCTTATCTTATGGCAGGCACTGGGCTTGGCTGCCATGGTGCCGAAGGAGTTCGAACTGGTCGACTGTAGCAGCAAGGTGGGTCGGGTCTGCTGGGAGTTTCGCCGGCCCAAGAGAGCCTCGGAGGGGTTGACAGTAGAGCGGTTGGCCATGCCCCGCTACTGGCTGAAGTCGTCGGTGAGCGAGTGGCTGACCGGCGAGCTGCCGCGGGGCTTCAAGGTCTGGCGCGAGTCGTCGGTGGACTGCGGCCGGCAGGCCGGCACGGAGATTTACAGCCGCCGCTCCAACCCGCTGGTCGGGCTGCTGCGGAAGGGCGTCAGCCGGCTGGACCGGGCGTGGCTGTGCCGGGAGCAGCAGCGGGTGTATCGGGTGGCCTGCTGGCGGCGGGCGCGGGGGGAGACCGAGTGGCCCGCCGGGCTGGAGGTTTGCAGCGACAGCCGCGTGAAGCTTACCTGAGGCGCGAGTTGAAGAGGCGCTCGGCCAGACAGCAGGAGCACACGAAGCGGCAGATGGCCGTCTCTCAGCTTCTGTCGGCCGTGCCGCACAAGAACGAGGCGATGAAGCTCCAACCCGCCGGGCGGGGCGCGCTGGTGAGCGTGCCGGTCCGCCGCCCGAAGTGGCTGGCGCCGCCCGTCAGTTGGATCCTGCCCTGGAGCCGGCACCGCCGCGTGCAGCTTGACGAACCGGGCACCGAAGTGTTGAATCTGTGCGACGGCCAGCGCACCGTCGAAGAGATTATTGAAAGATTCGCCCAGGAGCATAGACTGAGCTTTCGCGAGGGCCAGACCGCCGTTACCCAGTTCCTTCGCGAACTGGTTCGGCGAGGAATTATCGTGCTCCTAGGGACCTGAGCCCGGGGCCGCCGTGGCCCCGCGGGTGTGGGCCGGAAGGGCTTTGATGAAAGTCATCGAAGTTCGGGATCAGGTGAGCCTGCCTCTGCGGAGATGCTTTCAGCTCTGCGTCCACGGCATCCAGTACCGGCTGTTTCGCTCGTCCATCACCGTCGGCATCGTCTCGCTGGCGGTGGCGTTCCTGATGATGATGCTCTCCACCAGCTACATCGACCGGCAGGTTGGGGCCGACGTGTACCGCCGCACCGCCGACCGGCGGCTGCTGGAGGAGTGGGTGGAGAAGCTGGGGGTGCCCATGACCGGCGAGAGGCTGGGGCGGAAGGTCGCGGCCGTCGGGATCGGCTCGCTGGCGTGGCAGGAGCTGCGGCGATGGGGCGGCCTGACGGAGCAGGAGCTTTCGAGGCTGCGGTCGGTGGCCTTGCGGCAGGCGGAATATCAGGGGTATCTGGGCAAGCTGGACCCCGGGCAGCGCAGCGCGCTGGTGGGGGACAGGCAGGGGCAGGACGCCCTGGCCTTCCTGTCCGACCGGCAACGCATGGACGACTTCTTCGACAAGGCCAAGAAGTTCCGCACCCCGCTGCCGGGGGAGGGCACCCGCAAGTGGCTCGACAGGCTCGTGGCCGAGAACGCGGAAACGGCCCCGCAGAGAAACAGGATCCTCGCCGGGCACGCCGCCGCCGTGCAGGGGCTGGAGCGGGACCTGGGCAAGCGCTCGGTCCTGGAAATGCTGGCCCAGGGCGACGCGGGGACGCTCCAGACGCTGGCCCGGCACGGCTTCGCCCTGGACACCTCGGACCTGGACAGGCTTCGCACCGAGGCGGAAACGGCCCTGGACGCCGAGCAGATCCTGGCCCTGCTGCGCGACGAGGAGATGCGGGCCCACATCGCCGACCGCCTGGGCGTGGAGGTTCGGGACGTCGCGCCCAGCCACATTCTCAAGATCGGCTCCAGCACAAGGGGTGCGCGGTGGCTGACGGACCAGGTCGAGACCACCCGCCAGAACGCCGTGGCCAAGATCGCGGCCCTCCAGGAAAGCCTCGGCGCCCTGACCAACCTGCTGAAGCTCTCCCCGGACGGGATCCCGGCCGTCTGCTTGGCGGCCCTGGCGGACCTCAAGGCCGGCGGGGAGCCGTCTTCGGTCGAGGCAAGGCAGTTGGCCGGGCTGATAGGCCACGGCGTGGTTCGCAAGAACATCGGCGCCCGGGTCAAGCTCGACCCCGTTCTGGTCAAGCGCGAGCAGGTGTATCAGGTCGGCTCCACGCCGCGGGGGGCAGTGTGGCTGATCGAGCAGATGCAGATGCTCAGGGACCAGCTGCCGCGGGAGATCCGCGACCGCGAGCAGAGGCTGCTCGAGCCGCTCGAGCTGCCGGTGGAACGGATCGTCCAGGTCTGCCAGGCCCGACTGGAGCAGCTGGCTCTCTCGGAAAAGCTCACCCGGCTGGAGGTCGCCCCCGAGGAAAGCTGGTTTGGCTTTTCCGACCGCACCGCCTGGTTGATCATCATCAGCTTCGTCGTCTGCGTGGTGGGCGTGACCAACGCCATGCTCATGAGCGTGACGGAGCGCTTCCGCGAGATCGCCACCATGAAGTGCCTGGGGGCGCTGGACAGCTTCATCATGATCATTTTCGTGATGGAGTCGTCCCTTCAGGGTCTGGCCGGCGGGGCGATCGGCATCTTCCTGGGGTTGCTGCTGGGCATGACCCGGTCGCTGTGGGGGTTCGGGACGCTGGCGTTGGCGAACCTGCCGCTGCTGCTGCTTCTGGGAAGCGCGGGGGTGTGCATTGTAGTGGGGGTGGTGCTGGCGGCGATGGCGGCGGTGTATCCGGCCTGGGTGGCGGCCCGCCTGGCGCCCATGGAAGCGATGAGGATCGAGTAAGGTTGCCCGTGGCATGACAGTTGCCCCGAACAACACGACGGTCGGGGAAGTCGCCGAAGGCGCCGAGCGCCCCATCATCATCCGCACCCTCAATCTCAAGAAGTCCTACCAGATGGGCAAGGTGGTCACGCACGCCCTGCGCGGCATCACGGTGGAGATCCTGCGCGGCGAGTTTCTTTCCGTGATGGGTCCGTCCGGCTCGGGCAAGAGCACGTTCTTCAACATGGTGGGCGGGCTGGACAGCCCGACCTCCGGGCGGGTGTTCATTGACGAGGTGGACGTGGCCCAGCTCAACGCCATCGAGCTGGCCTTCCTGCGCTGCCGCAAGATCGGCTACATCTTCCAGACGTACAACCTGGTGCAGTACATGACCGCCCTGGAGAACGTCACCGTTCCCATGGCCTTCGCCGGCGTGGCCGGCGACGACGCCCGCCAGCGCGGCATGGATCTGCTGGACCTGGTGGGGCTGAAGGAGCGCTGGTTCCACAAGCCCATCGAGATGTCCGGGGGGCAGCAGCAGCGGGTGGCCATCGCCCGGTCCATGGCCAACAACCCGCAGATCCTGCTGTGTGACGAGCCCACCGGCAACCTCGACCTGAAGACGGGGGCGGAGATTCACGCCATCCTCAAGCGCCTGAACGTCCAGCGCGGCGTGACCGTCATCTGCGCCACGCACGACCACCGGCTGATCGACATGAGCGACCGCATCATGTGGATTCGCGACGGCGGGATCCAGCGGCTGGCCCGGAGGGACGAGGTCACCGTCCAGGCCGGGGCGATCGGAGGTGAGGAGAATGAATAGGCTGCTTCGCCTGGCGGCGTCGGCGGCGCTGGCGGGGGCGATTCTCCTGTCGCCGGCCGCCTGCAAGAAGAAAGAGCAGGCGCAGGAAGAGGCCCGGGTCGAGATCAAGGCCCAGCCGGTGAGCCAACAGCAGCGCGCCCGGGCCCGGCAGGAGGTCGAGCAGCTCTGGTCGGACCCCCGGATCGATGCGGAAGTGAAGTCGCACAAACCCGCCCCCGAACACATGGACTTTTACCGCGACCTGGTGGTGCTGACGCGCTACCCCCATCGTCTGGCGGGCTACGGGGCCGCCGAGGCCCTTAACGGTCAGCCGGGCAGCCTGGCCGCCGGCCGCTACGTCGCCAGCCGTCTCCAGGCCATGGGGATCGAGTACGTGCTCACCCAGGGCTTTCCGGTCGCCCAGCCGATCACGACCGAATGCGAGCTGGCCGTGCCCGGGCGGAAGGAGCCGTACGGCCCGGAAGACGGCTTTCACGTCATGCGCGCCAACCAGCTTCAAGGCCCCACCACCCCCCCCGGGGGGCTGACGGGGAGGGTAGTCTACGCCGGCCCGGGGAGGCTGCCGGACTACCAGCAGCCCGTGGACGACGCCATCGTGGCCCTGGACTTCGCCGCCGCGGACCGCTGGCGATACGCCTTCGCCATGGGCGCCAAGGCGGTGATCTTCATCGGCTCGGACCAGCCGGCCCCCAACGCCTGCCACCATCTCAACCTCCCCGTCAACCTGCCGCGCTTCTACGTCACCGCCGAACTGGCCGAAAAACTGAAACTCAAGACCCAGCCGCCCACGGTGACGATCCGCGCGGCCTCTCGCTGGGAGATGCGCGAAGGCCGCAACGTCATCGGCGTGATCCGCGGCACCAACGCCCGATTCGATCAGAAGCTTGACGAGGCCATCGTGCTGGCGGCCCCGCTGGACAGCCTTTCCGAGGTCCCCATGCTTTCTCCCGGCGCCCGGGGCGCCGCCAACTGCGCCGCCCTGCTGTCGCTGGCGGAGTATCTGCGCGCCAACCGGCCGCGACGCGACGTGGTTTTGTGCTTCTTCGACGGCGAGGCCGCCAATCACGCCGGGGCCCGGGCGTTCTACGCCAGCCTCTGCCGCCAGCGGGCCAGGGGAATGACCAATGAAACCTTGGCCAAGCGGCTCAAGATGTTGCAGGCCGAGGCGGCCCACTTCGATGAGGCCCTGAAGGTCCTCAGCCTGAAAGACATCTTCTCAGATGAGGCCAAGGCATTGCCGCAGAACCGCTTTGTCCATGAACTGATGCGAAAGCAGGTGAAGGCCCTGGCCGACGACCTGGTGCGCGACGAGCTCCAGTTGCGGAGAATCGCCAAGCAGTCTCACGAATTCTGGGTCCGGAGGCTGGAACGGGAAGGGCAGAATCTGCGCGAACAGTTGGCCGCGCCCGCCCGCCCCGCCGGCGCGACGGAGGCGGCGATTCAGGAGAGCCTCGAGGAGCTCGACCGCCAGGTCGAATACCATAAGGCCGAGATCAAGCGGTTGGCGGGTTTGATCAAGCCGATGAAGGACGAGGACATGTCCTGGAGCCAGCTGGAGGGCGCCCTTCACAAGAGGAAGCTGCCCGATCCGGCGGCCGAGGCGAACCCCGAGCAGCGGAAGGCGCAGGAAAAGATCGTCAGGAAATACCAGCGGGTGCTGGAGGACGTGAAGGGGCTGTGTGCGTCGCGGCAAGCGGGGCTGGCCGAGGCCATCAGCCACGTCCGGCAGGGCGTCGAGCTGGCCGAGCTCGTGGGCGAGCAGCGCGACCTGGTGGTGCTGCACCTGTCGCTGAACCTGGGCGACGCCTCCCCGCGGTGGACGTTCATTCACGGCTATGATTCCCAGTCGGTTCACATCGGCAAGGACAACCTGGGCAACTACGCCAAGATGTTCCAGGCCATCCGCGACGTGGCCAAGGAGGGCCAGGATCTGCCGCTGTTCGAGTCCCGGGCGGTGGGGGGGCTGTTCAACATTCGCATGTTCGCCCCGGGTCTTTTCGCTCACAGCGGCTGCGCGGCCGGGCTGTTCGGCGTGGCCAACCTGGCGCTGATGACCCCGTTGGACCGCCGACCTCGGGACGGCCAGCCCTGCGACGTCGTCTCCCGCCTCGCCCCCGCCGAAGGGCGCGTGCCGGTGCTCAAGGTCGCCGAGATGCTCACCGGGCTGGACGAGGTCCGTCCCTTCCTCAAGCGCCTGTGCGATTCGCCGGACATGAGCCTCACCAGCGGCATCAACTCCCCCGCCGTGTTCACCGAAGTGACCTTCGACGACGGCAAGTACAAGGGCGCGTCGGTGCTGATGCTGTCGGCGGCCAGCGTGATGCCGGAGCGCCCGGCCAGGGGGGCGTTCCTGGCGGTGACGCGCGCCCCCGGCAAGATCTGGGAAGGAGCCAGGGTGGATCAGTTCCCGCCCGGCTTCGCCCCATTCTTCATCACCCGCGTCAACGAGATGGGACTGTTTGAATTGCCGCCTCTCTCGCGCGATTACTACGGCCAGAGCCTGGTGGTGGGCGTGCTTTTCGACGAGAGCGGCCTGATCCGGTACATCACCAACACCAGCATGCTGAAGTCGGCCCTGCCGCTGACCAACCACCAGACGATCCTCTTCGAGGCCGACTCCTGCTCGGTGGTCGGGTTCGGGTACGACCGGCTGGCGGTCAACACCCAGGCGTTGAAGGCCGCCTCGACCGCGCCGCTGCTGGAGGACCGCTCGCTGGTGGTGGAGGGCGGCAACATCCTGGCCGTCTACGCCAAGCGCGGCACCGAGAAGGTCAAGCTGTTCAATCAGGAGGGCATGGCCATTCTGGGCAACGCTGCCCCGGCCGACGCCATCGTCGGCGAAGGCGTGCCCATGCACCCTTTTGCTCACCTGCGCACGGTGGATCTCAGCGCCGACACCATCTACCGCCTCAACCATGGGCGGTTGAGCATCCTGCGGGCCAACGGGATTCTGGAAAACAGCATCGAGCAGCTTCACGTGGATTCGGCCGACGTGAAGGCGGCCGCCGAGAAGGTGCCCAAAGACGACGTCCAGCGGGCCTTGGGCATGAAGGCCGCCTCGGCGGCGATCAGCCGGCGGGTGTATCCCCCGCTGCTGCGGGTCCTCAGCGACCTGGTGGTGGCCGTCGTGCTGCTGCTGCTGCTGTCCATCCCCTTCGCGTACTCTCTGGAGCGGCTGCTGGTCGGCAGCCC
>LJUF01000190.1 GCA_001303665.1 Phycisphaerae bacterium SM23_33
CTTTCACGGTTTCCCGGTGGACTCGCGGACGTTGCCGTCGCGAGTGGCCTTGCGCGCCAGCGCGAAAAGAAGGTCGGACAGCCGGTTGAGATACCTGGCCACGGCCGCAGCCGTTGAGCGGCTTCGCTTGGCCTCCTGGCTGGCGTTGAGGACGGTGACGACCGCCCTTTCGGCCCGGCGGGCGACCGTCCGGGCCAGGTGAAGCCGTCCCGCCAGCTCACACCCGCCGACAAAGACAAAACGCTTCAGCTCGCCCAGCTCGGCCCAGATCCCGTCGATCTGCTTTTCCATTCGCGTGACGGCCCGGTTGTCCAGACGAACCTTGGGCTGGGCCCCGGCGGCGATGGCCGCCAGCATGGCCCCAACGCGGAAAAGCCCGTCCTGAGCGTTCAGCAGCGAGTGTTGGATGCGATGGTTTTTGAGCCGCGCGGCCTCGACGGCGGCGAAGCCGACGGCCGCGTTGAGCTCGTCTATTGCCCCCAGCGCCTCCACCCGGACGTCGTCCTTCCGCACGCGCAGGTACGTCTTGCCGTCCGCCGCAGGCAGCAGCGTAAAGCCCTTGTCGCCTGTCCTCGTATAAAGCGTCATAAAACTGTTTCCCCTGAGCCGATGTAAGGAATTGATGCTAACAGAATTCCGGCTGGGAATCCACCCGTCCCGCGCCCTGGTTCGGGCGCAACCGGCGGCCTGACGCCGGCCCGGGCCCCGGCCGATTGGCCCTGCCTCCGGCGCCGCAGGGGCCGGCGCCGGCGGGAAGGCCGGGCGACCAAAACGCCGCTCCGGCGGGCCCGGCGGGGCAAAAACTGCCGCCCGGAAAGGGCCGGGAGGCGCCCCGGACTGGCCGGCGCCAGCAGGCTCTGCCCGCCCCTCCCAAGGTATTTGTTGGAAAAGGGTTACAGCATGAAAAAAGGGCCGGAAATGTGTGATTTCACTGGAGAAAATCCCCCTGAAGTAAGACAATTATAATGATTGCCTAGTATGCAGGATTTCTGTCCGACTCCCCGTTTTCCAGCGGCATGTCTGGATGCAAGAAGGAGAGCTTGAGATGGCCAAGGACGCGGCCTTGAGCGAGGCCGGGAAGCCAGGGAAGGCCGGCAGCAAGCCCGTCTACGACGAGACGAAGATCAAGGTGTTGGACGGCCTGGACGCCGTCCGAAGGCGCCCGGCCATGTACATCGGGGACACCACCACGCGGGGGCTGCACCACCTGGTCTGGGAGCTGGTTGACAACGCCGTGGACGAGGCCATGGCCGGGCGCTGCCAGAACATCAGCGTGCGCGTCAACGCCGACGGCTCCTGCACCGTCGCGGATGACGGCGTGGGCATTCCCGTCGGCCCGCACCCGGTCCTGAAGATCTCCACCCTGGAGGTGGTGATGTGCCGTCTGCACGCCGGCGGGAAGTTCGACCACGAAAGCTACAAGGTCTCCGGCGGGCTGCACGGGGTGGGGGCTTCCGTGGTCAACGCCCTGAGCGAGTGGGTCGAGGTGGAGGTCTCTCGCGAAGGCGCCGTGTACTTCATGGAGTTCGAGCGCGGCAAGAGGAAGGCGAACCTCAAGAAGATCGGGCAGCGCAAGAAGCCCGGCACGAAGGTCACCTTCATGGCCGACCCGGACATCTTCCCCGACCGGAACTTCCGTTACGAGGTGCTGGCCACCCGGTTGCGGGAGCTGGCCTACCTGAACGAGGGGCTGCGGATCAAGCTGGTGGACGAACGCGACGGCAAGGAGGACGTGTTCCAGTTCAACAAGGGCCTGGTGGCCTTCGTACAGCACCTGAACGAGGGCAAGAACACGCTGTGCCGGCCCATCCTGATTCGCAAGGAAGACGACGCGGCTCATCTGGTGCTGGAGCTGGCCATGCAGTACCACGACGGCTACAACGAGACCGTGCTGACCTTCGCCAACAACATCAACACCGTCGAGGGGGGCACGCACCTTTCCGGGTTCCGGTCGGCGCTGACGCGGACGCTGAACGCCTACGCCCGCAGCGACAAGCTGCTCAAGGAGAAAGACGCGCTGCCTTCCGGGGAGGACTTCCGAGAGGGCATGACGGCGGTGGTTTCGGTGCGGGTGGGCGAGCCGCAGTTCGAGGGGCAGACCAAGACCAAGCTGGGCAACAGCGAGGTGGAGTCGTTCGTGACGCAGGTGGTGAACGAGCAACTGGCTACGTGGCTGGAGGAGCACCCCACGGAGGGCCGGCGGATCGTGAACAAGGGCATCCAGGCCCTGCAGGCCCGGGACGCCGCCCGCAAGGCCCGTGACCTGACCCGGCGGAAGGGCGCGCTGTCCAGCGGCTCGCTGCCAGGCAAACTGGCCGACTGCCGCAGCAAGGACGTCGCCTCCACGGAGTTGTTCCTGGTGGAGGGCGATTCGGCCGGCGGGCCGGCCAAGCAGGGCCGCGACTCCGGCACCCAGGCGGTTCTGCCCCTGCGCGGAAAGATCCTCAACGTGGAGAAGGCGCGCATCGACAAGGTGCTGTCGTTCAACGAAATCCAGGCCATCGTGTCGGCCCTGGACTGCGGCATCGGCAACGAGGAGGTGGATACCCACAAGTGCCGCTACGGCAAGGTCATCATCATGACCGACGCGGACGTGGACGGCTCGCACATCCGCACGCTGCTGCTGACGTTCTTCTACCGTCACATGAAGCCGCTGATCGCCACCGGCAGAGTCTTCATCGCCCAGCCCCCGCTCTACCTGGTGACCCGCAAACAGCACAAGGAATACGTCCTCAACGAGCCGGCCATGCGCTGGGCCCTGCTCAACCTGGGCCTGGACGGGACGACCCTGCACGTCCGCCAGATAGCCCGCAGCAAACCCAAGGTAACCGCCGAGATCAAGGGCGCCCCGCTCCGCGAGCTGGTGGACATGCTCGAAGAGCTGGCCGGCAAGGCCCGGATCATCGAGCGCCGCGGGCTGGACTTCGCTGCGCTGATGGCCCAGCGCAAGCGGAACAAGCTGCCCACCCACTGGGCCGTCGTGGACGGCAAAAACGTCTTCTGCCACACGGCACGGGAATACGACGCGGTCCTGGAGGAGTTCAAGGACGAGCTGCTGGACGACGACACCGGCGCCAACGGCAACCGCCGGAGCAACAACAGCCCGGGCAAAGCCAACAACCGGCGCAAGCACAAGGCGGCGCCGACGCGAGCCAGGCTGGAGAAGAAGGCCGAACTGCACGAGGTCAGGGACATCGAGCGGCTCATCGTCAAGCTCAAGACTCGCGGGCTGGACATCGAGGACTACTTCCTTTCGCGCGAGGAGGGCATCACCGGCGAGAAGGGGCCCGCCAAGTTCGTGCTCCTCAACGAGGACACCCAGCTGGAGGTGGACAACATCGCCGGCATCACGCCCGGCATCCGCGAGCTGGGCGGGCGCGGCATCGAAATCAAGCGCTTCAAGGGCCTGGGCGAGATGAACGCCGATCAGCTCTGGGAAACCACCATGGACCCCGAGCGCCGCACGCTGCTGCGCGTCAAGGCCGAGGAGGCCGAGGAGGCCGAGAGAATGTTCTCCGTCCTCATGGGCGACAACGTCGAGATGCGCCGGCAGTTCATCGAAGACCACGCCCTGGAAGTCAAGTACCTCGACGTGTAGGCTTTGACCGCGGATTGCACGGATCAAGACGCGTTACACGGGTCCCGAGGCATCCCGGCCCTCAATTCCTGTGCAACGGGACAGGACCTGATCACGGCTCGGACATCGTCGCGACTCACCTGGCCGGGTGACCCGGATGGAAGTCCGTCATGGCTGAAGATTCGCGAGGCCTGCTGAGGCGCGTGTTGGAAACAGCCGGCCAGGTGCTCGACCCCGACCGCATCGCCGGGGCGAAGCGCCGTCAGGCCGACATGTTCGCCTGGCGCGAAAGCGACTACGTGCCGGTGCTGTTCGGGGGCGAGGTCGAGGCCCTGAACGGCCTGCCTGACTTCGACTGGGCCCGGCAGTTCGCCGACCCGGCCGCCAGCCTGTACATGCAGATGAAGGACGCGGTCAGGGCCGCCTCGGCCGGCTGCGACTACGTGCCCACCGTCCGCGCCGACACCGGCGTGATCAACGGCCCGTCCATCCTGGGCGCGCCCTATGGCGTGCCGGCCCACACCAAGCCGGTCTGCACCGGCCGCGTCCCCAAAGAGCCCCTTGCCGCCTTTGAGGTGCCCGAGGACATCCGCCCCCTGGGGGTGATGCCGACCATGATCGAGCACACGCAGCACCACCTGGCGGCCCTGCGCGAGGCCGGGCTGGGCGAGCTCGTAGGGGTGCGCCACTGCGACACGCAGGGCCCGTTCGACATTGCCGCCCAGGCCCGCGGCCACGTCGAGATCTTCCTGGACCTGTACGCCGACGGCGACTTCGTGCACGCCCTGATGCAGAAGTGCACCGAGGTCTACCGGAAGATGAACCTGCTGTCCAAGCAGCTGGCCGGGCATCCGCTGGATCGGGGCTATGCCAACGAGTACTGGATGGACCGCGGCTCGGCGCGGCTGTGCGACGACAGCGGCATCCTGATCTCGCGGGAGCAGTACCAGGAGTTCTGCGCGCCGTACGTGGCCAAGGCCTTAGAGCCCTTCGGCGGCGGGTGGGTCCACTACTGCGGGGGGGTGCCCGACGGCAATCGCCCGGAAGGCCTGCACCTGCACGAGACCTACTGCTCCATCCCCAACAACCGCGGTCTCCAGTTCACCACCGGCAGGGACTGGCCGGCGGAGGTCAAGAAGGTCATCGAGCGCAAGCTGGTTTACCTGGGCGGCCTGCCGCGGCGCGACGGCGAGGAGCTGGAAGACTACTTCCGCCGGGTGCTGGGCCTGTGCGACGGCCGGCGCGGAATGATCCTGAACGCCGCCGTGAAACCCGCCGAACGCCCGCAGGCCATGGAGACCTGGCACCGCGTCCAGGATGAGCTGTTCAGGTAAGTGACCTGCCCCGGCCCGCGGGGACGGTTTATTTGCCCTGAGCCTGGATCCTTGCCGTCCAGTCCACCGGCGTGACCAGGCGGATGCAGTAGGCATTCTGACCCGGGTACGGCCGGCCTGTCGGGATGTCCATGAGGTCGTGCTCGTCCGCGCCGGGGCCGATGCGGACGAGGTGGCCGGGACCCTGAAGGATCAGCTCTCCCCGGTTGAGGAAGTGCTTTCGGCTGCGGTCGTCGTACTGGAGTGTCCCGGCGGGTTCGGTGCGTTCGGTGTCGCGAATGAGAAGGGCCACCTCGATCGGCACGCGCGAACAGCCTTCGCTCCGGAGATGCAGCCGCAGGCCGTCTTGCAGGCATTCCACCTCCAGCCTCATCGTCAGCTCGGTCGCCACGAAGACCCGCCGGGAGAAGCCGGCCCTGCTGCGCCAGTCCGTGGCTGGCAGCGGGTCGGGCCCCGGGCCGTAGTACTCGCAGGCGTGGTCCGACCGGAGCCGGTATCGGCCGTCGCGGCCTTCGATCTTCTCGGTGCGGAACTGGCCGGACGGTGCCAGGCCCGCGGCGATGCGCATGGTGATGTCCGGGCCGGCCCCGAAGCGCACCGCCAGCACCTCGTCGGCCTCGGCCATGAGCGTCAGGCTCTGGGAGCCGAGGCGGCGGCGAAGGACGCCGACCTCGTCAAACCTCACTTCGTATTCCTCCGGCAGCGGCTGCGGGGCCGGCGGGGGTTTCTCGGCGGCCTCGTGGAAGTATCGCAGCCACTTGGCCAACCCGCCCAGCCGTGCGCTGTTCGGGCCGATCCGCCGCAGGCCCAGCTCGGCCGCCGACAGGAAGCGGCCGTTGCCCGTCATCAGCGCCCGGTACCAGTACAGCAGCAGGTACCGCTCCACGCCGACGGTCGTGTGGCGGTCCTGCCGGCGGGAGTGGCTGGTCACCAGCGTGCCGTCGGCGTGCAGGAGGTACAGCACGTGTTCCAGGTTGCGGTCGGCGTACTGGAGGTACTCCGGGCGGCCCAGCGCCCGCCCCAGCAGGATCAGCGCCCGGTCGCAGACGCAGTTATAGCAGCCGGTGCTGCGCTCGGTGAACTCGCCGTCCCGGTCGATGTCGATGCCCTCGTCCAGATAGGCCTGGGCCTCGGTCCGCCAGTTCTCGTGCGGCCAGATCCGGTCGGCAAGCGTCAGGGCCGAGGCCACCTTCCAGCGGTGGTTGGGCGTGTGCACGCCGCCGCGGGCGATCCCCTCGCAGGCCGGCACGATGACCGATTCCAGCTGCTCCAGGAAGCGGTCGCGCCGCGGCGACCGCTCGTAGCTCCGCACCACCTCGTACAGGGCAGCCAGCTCTTCCACCATGAAGGCGGTGTCTGGCGGGGAGTGGAAATTGCTGGTGTTCAGGTCGATCAGCCCGTCCTCATGCTGGCGCCGCTTCATCGCCTCGACCATTTGCTGGAGCCGCTCCCAGAGCTCCTCCCGGCCGCGACGTGGGCTCAGTCCATCAAAACAGGCCGCCGCCAGCAGGTCCATGGGCACGTAGAAGGAATGAACCCCGCCGGGCACGTAGCGGGCATCGGGGCAGGGGGGCTCCACCGCCTCGGCCTTTTGGGCCTGCGCCTCCACCGCCGCCTGCAGCAGCGACCTGTAATCGGTCAGAATGCACTCGCTCATGACTCACCTGGGTCCTTTCACCCCGCCGGGGGCGATCATCGAGTAAGCGGCGTATTATCGCCGCCTGTTGCGCCGCGGGAAGTCTGTGCTGTCAAGAATCATGCGGCCGGGAGGGGCTCGCACACCACAGGGCCTGCCCCGCGGCCACGGACGGGCTTTCGCCGCCGCGGTGAAGCTGCTGTGGTCGCTGCGTGCTCGCCAGCCCGGAGGTCGGTAATTGCGTGGAGATAAACCCATGGGGCGTCCGATAAGAATAAGG
>LJUF01000191.1 GCA_001303665.1 Phycisphaerae bacterium SM23_33
TGGCTGCTGGACCGCACGCGCTCGGCCGGCGGGCTGGCGCCGGTGGACATCGAGCGCTTCTGGGCCGATCAGGAAACCGCCCGGGCCGACCCCTTCGGCAGGGACATCCCCCAGGTGCCGCTGGGGATCATGATGAGCGGGGAGTGTGTCTTCGACGAGCTGGGCGTGCAGGAAGACCCATGGCGCTACCAGCACGACCAGCCCTGGCGGCTGGAGCTGAACCGGGCCTACAACGACAAGGCCGAGAAGATCGTCGGGCGGCGGCTGCTGAGCGAACAGCCGGGCGACCCGGCCAGCCAATACCACGGGGTCGGCGGGCTGGAGGAGGTCTTCGAGGGCCGGCGCGAATGGCACGCCGGCTCGTGGTGGCTGATGCCGACGGCCCACAGTGAGGAGGAGCTGAAGGCCCTGCTGGACCGGGTCGAGGCCGGCGACGTCCGCGGCACCATCCTGCCGGCCGACTGGGAGGAGCAGAAGGCCCGGCTGGAGCCGGCGGGCGTCAAGCCGAAGCTGTACCGCTCCCAGCGCGGGCCGGTGACCTTCGCCACCTCCATCTACGGGGTGGAGAACCTCATCTTCCTCATCCTGGACAACCCGGACCTGGCCGGGCGCTTCCGCGACGCCATCCTGCGGGCCATGCTGGAAATCGCCCGCGTGCTGGACGAGGAGGCCGGCTACACGCCGCAGACCGCCCCGCACGGGTTCGGCTTTGCCGACGACAACTGCGCCCTGCTGACGCCCCGGATGTACGAGTTTTTCGGCTATCCCATCCTGAAGGGCATCTTCGATCGCTACAGCCCGGATCCGGGCGACCGGCGCGGCCAGCACAGCGATTCGGCCATGGGCCACATCGTGCCGGTCCTCGGCCGGCTGAACCTGACCGACACCAACTTCGGCCCGACGGTCATGGTGGACCACATCCGCCGGCACTGCCCTGATGCGGTCATCATGGGCCAGCTCGCCCCCTTCACCTTCAGCCGCAACCACGAGGAAGGCATCGTGGCGGAGTTCCTCCGGGATTACGACATGGCCAGGCAGAAGCGCGGGCTGCTGTTCACCACGGCCGGCTCGATCAACAACGGCTCCCGGCTGACGGGGATGCGGCTGATTATGTCGGCCATTCAGCACTTCGGCCGGTACGACGGGTAACAGCCGGGCACCGGGCAGGAGGCATCGGGCGGCCGAGTGTCCTTCCAGCCAGGGCTGGCAGTCCCACCCGCCTGCCCGCGGGCCCAGGGGAAAAATCAGTCAGACGACCGCGCGCAAGTGCCGACCAGATTGTAGGCTGTGTGAAGAAGCCCACAGCGGGCTGGGAGGAGGCACAGGGCAGGTGTCCGGCAGGATCAAGTTCATTGCGGGGACGGGTGAGATTATCCGGGCGGTGGGCATATCGGCGATGGCCATCGCCCTGGCGGCCTACGCCATGGTCCTCCAGGAGCGCACGCTCAGCGTGGCGGTCCTGGGGGCGATCATCCTTCTGGTGGCGGCCTCGGCCATGCTCCAGGTCAGCCGGGCCGTCCGCAAGCTCCATCAGGAGCATCGCCAAACCTACCGGGCGGCCATGCGGGCCGAGCGACACTACTTCAAGGTCCTCCGGCGGATGATGGCGGCCATCGAAGACCGCGAGCCATACACCCGCGGGCGGAGCAAACGCGTGGGCTACCTCGCCCGGCGGATAGGCGAGCAGATGGGCCTGGACCCAAGGCAGTGCCGGCTGCTGGGCCTGGCCGCGCAGGTCCACGACATCGGCCTGATGGCCGTGCCCGACCGCATCCTGAACAAGCCCTCCCGGCTGGGCGCGGCGGAGTATCAGACCGTTCAGAGGCACGCGGAGGTGTCGTATCGGATCCTGGAGCCGCTGAGCTTCCTGGCCGAGGTCCTGCCGGCGGTGCGGCACCACCACGAGCGGATGAACGGCACGGGATATCCCTGCGAGCTGAAGGGCCAGGACATTCCCCTCACGGGGCGGATCCTGGCGGTGGCGGACGCCTATGACGCGATGACGCACGACCGGCCTCACCGGCCGGCGCTGCCGTCGATCGAGGCGTTACATGAGCTGCGCCGGTGCAGCCCGGCCGGCTTCGACCCGGACTGCGTGGCCATCCTGGAAGAGATCATGAACATGAGGCAACTGCGAAGGGCTCACAAAGCCGCCGGAGATCCTGCCGAGGCTCCCGCGTCCCCCATCTCGCACGAAGCCATCGCCTGAGAAAAACCACCTGCTTCCGGGGCCACGGGCTACTTGCCTTTTTGACCACCTTCGCGCGAAGCCTTCGCCTTGCGGTTGGCCAGCGACTCCACCACCGGGCGCTTCCCCTCGACGTAGTCCCCAGAGGCCTCTTTCTCCCGACGAATGGCCTCGTACACCTCTTTGCGGTGCACGGCAATATGAGGGGGCGCCGATATCCCCAGGCGAACCTTGTCACCGCGGATATCCACGATGGTGATCTCGACGTCGTCCCCGATCATGATGCTTTCGTCACGTTGTCTGGACAGCACGAGCATTCCGTTATCCTTCGCCGGGCCAATCCCCCTCAGACCGTCCCGGTTTTGACCGCGGCAAGCCGGCCAACCAGTGCCCGGCCACACCGTCAAACTGGTTTATCTAATTCTATCGGATACTTACCCCCCTAAGACCACTTATAGGCCCGGCCAAATTGAGATTCCAGCCGCCCGCGGTCCGCCCGCCCGGGCAGGCTTGGGGCCGCCGGGGCGGCGGGCAACGCCCGCCGCCGCCCGCATCCCGGCCGAGCGAGCGGACCAAGATTCGTAACCGGCCCCAAAAACGGGCCTTACATCAGGCCCGCCGGGCGGCCCATTCCTGACTCCGGCGGAAGAACCGCCCGATCTTCTGGCCGGCCTGCTCCCCCAGGCTTTTCCCGACGAAATCCCGACCGTACCCGACCGCGATAATTTTTGCTGGATTTTCCCTTCCGGCCTGAAGGTGGCGCAGCATCGCGAGCACCTTGATGTGGGACCGGCCGTCCGACAGGACCACGACAACGTCCGGCCGCAAGGCAGACGCCCTCACAGGCGAGAGGCCTGTGCCCCCAGTCATTCACCGCTGAGTATTCGAGCAAGCTCAGGTCCATGAAGAGTTTGGGCTTGAAGGTGTCGAGCCGCCAATCACTTTCTTGCCCAGGGCCCGCCGGACGGAGAAATTTTGTGTTGGCGGATTCGACCGGATAATGACGATGCAGAAAAACAGCACCAGCATGATCGCCCGGCCGTGGGCCAGCAGTGAGATGAGCCACGACAGCCCTTGCCGAGTGGAAAGCCATTGGCCGACGCGCACAGCCAACGGCGCCGGGCGGACCCGCTCCGCGGACACTTCAGGCTCCTCTTCAGAGGGTCTGGGGAAAGCAGCAGGCGGTCGGCGCGGCCACATCCCGGAGCCGCGCGAAACCCGTCTGGGAGGCCGGGCGCGGCATGGCGCCGGGTCCGGCTTGTCCCCGGTCGCTGCTGAAGTCCGGCTGCGCCTCCGCCCGCGGCGGCGTGTGCAGAATCTGTGAGCCAGGCAGGAGCTATCGGTCAACGCTGCGGGACCGGCAAGCGAAAAGGTTCTTCTGCGCCCGGCGGTTTGGAATAGAATAGCGGCATGATTCGTTCGGCGAGAATGCCCGACGCGGAAGTGATCTGCGAGCTGGTCAACTACTGGGCCGAGCGCGGGCGCATGCTCCACAGGAGCCTGGAAAGCGTGTACGAGTCGCTGCGCGACTTCCTGGTCTGCCAGCGAGATGGGCGCGTGGTCGGCTGCGCCGCTTTGAGCATATACTGGAAAGACCTGGGCGAGCTGCGGTCACTGGCGGTGGCCGCCGACTACGCCGGCCGGCACGTCGGACAGGAACTGCTGCTGCAAGCGATCGAGCAGGCCAGGACGCTGGGGCTGGCACGCATCTTCGCCCTGACATACGAACCGAAGTTTTTCCAGAAGCTCGGCTTCCGCCCGGTGGACAAGGCCGACCTGCCCTCCAAAGTCTGGCGCGACTGCATCCGCTGCCCCCGGGCCGACGCCTGCGACGAGGTGGCGATGCTGCTGGAGCTGAGCTGAGCCGAGGGCTGCTGCCGCCAGCGAAGGGTTGCTCATGCCGAAACGAGATGACGCCATCATCCGCCTGAAAGGCGTGCGAAAAACCTTCAACTCGCTGGTCGTCCTGGAAGACCTGACCCTGGATATCTACCGCGGGCAGACCACGGTGGTCATCGGGCCCAGCGGCTGCGGCAAGACGGTGCTGCTGAAGCACCTGGTGGGGCTGCTCAGGCCGGACAGTGGAAGCATCTTCTTCGACGGGGCGGACATCACCCGGCTGTCGGAGTCCGAACTGACGCCCATCCGCCACCGCGTGGGGTTCCTCTTCCAGAGCAGCGCCCTGTTCGACTCCATGACCGTGGCCCAGAACGTGTGTCTGCCGCTGATGGAGCACGGCGTGCGCGCGAAAGAATACCTGGAGCAGCGCTGCCGCGAGGTGCTGCGGGTGGTGGGGCTGGACGGGCTCCAGGGCCGGATGCCGGAGGAGCTTTCCGGCGGGCAGCGCAAGCGCGTGGCCCTGGCCCGGGCCATCGCCCTGAAGCCGGAGGTCATCCTTTACGATGAGCCCACCACCGGGCTGGACCCCATCCGCGCCGACCTGATCAACGAACTGATCCTCAAGCTCCAGGCCGAGCTCAAGACCACGGCGCTGGTGGTCACCCACGACATGAATTCCGCCCGGAAGGTGGCCGACCGCATCGTAATGCTGTACAACGGACGCATCGTGGCGGACACCACGCCCGGGGGCCTGGCGGACGTCAAAGACGAAACGGTGGCCCGCTTCGTCGAAGGCCGGGCCACCCAGGAAGAACTGAACGAGCTCACGTACGGTCGGGCATCGCAAGGAAGCGACGATGAGGGAAAAGACGCGTAACCTGCTGGTCGGCTTGACGGTCATCATCGCGCTGGTGCTGCTGGGCGCGATGATCACCCTCTTCCAGGAGCTGCCGGAGTTCGTTCAGGTGGGCTACCGCATCCAGGCCCGCTTCCCCAACGCCAGCGGCGCCGGCGAGGGCTCCGACGTGCTGCTGGCCGGGCGGCGGATCGGCCGCGTCACCCGCGTGGAGTTCACCGACGGCGACGCCCGCAAGGGCGTGACCTTCACCCTCCTCATCGATCGCGGCGTCAACATCCCCGGCGACGTGAACGCGTACGTCCGCTCGCGCGGGCTCACCGGCGGGGTGTACGTGGACCTGGTCCCCGACCCGGCCTCGCCCAGGCTGGACCCGATGCCCCACAACCGCGTCTTTGTCCTGGAGGGCAAGTCCCCGCAGGGCAGCGAGCTGGGCCAGCAGATTCGCCAGGTCCTGAACGAAGTGATGCCGACCGGCCTGGGCGCCGACATCCGGGACACGTTAGCCAGCGTGAAGACTCTGGCAGAGACGATGAACAGCTTCCTGACCCCCCCCATGGCCTCCACGGCGCCGCAGGCCACATCCGCCCCGACGCAGCCGGCCCGGCCAAACCTGTACCGCACGCTGGCCAAGCTCGACGAGGCCCTGGAGGCGGTCAACAAGACACTTGGTGATCGGGAAAACCAGGACAACCTCAGGGCGGGGCTGGCCAATTTCAAGGTCGCCGCCGCCGCCGCCGGGGACACCCTGAAGGACGCAAAGGACCTGTTCGGCAAGGCCAAGATCACCTTCCGCGACATCTCCGACGCCACCCGGTCCGCCTCCGGGCAATTCCAGACGCTCACCGACAAGCTCATCGGCGACGCCGACGAGCTGAGCAAGACCCTCACGCTGCTGCAGCGTTCCGCAGCAAAGATCGACGCCGGCGAAGGCTCCGCCGCAAGGTTCGTCAACGACCCGGCCCTCTACGAAAACCTGGTGGAGGCTGCCAGCCAGATGAAGGAGACGCTCAACTCCCTTCAGAACCTCCTGGACCAGTGGCGAAGGGACGGCGTGAGGGTGAGGTGGCGGTAGCCGGCTGGCATCGGACTCATCCTTCGTTTGGGCGCCATTCTGACGGCACGCGTCCAGCCCGTCAGCGGCTGCTTGTGCCTCGCCGCCCGTGGGCTTCCAACCGGCGATCCGCGATCCGAAATGAGTTGACATGTCCTTCCAGGGGGGCTACATTCTCTCCAAGAAGCAGTACAGACCACCCGGTCAGTCGGGCACCTCGCCGCGGCCGCAAGCCGCGGCGGGAATGGACGAGCCGGTGGCGGCCGCTCGTGCAGGCCTCGGACCGGGCCCGTTGCCGCCGTCCGAAGGCTCTGTTTTCGGCCCCGACGGGCCGGCTCGGCGGCCGAGTCACTACCCGGTGGTGTAATTGGTAACACACGAGGTTTTGGTCCTCGCATTCCAGGTTCGAGTCCTGGCCGGGTAGCTTCATTGAGGCCAGGAAACAGGCAACGGAGCGCATGGGCACGACCGCGATCATTCTGGCCGCGGGCCGAGGCACGCGGATGAAGACGGCCCTGCCGAAGGTGCTGCACCCGGTGTGCAACCAGCCGATGCTGACCTACGTCTTCGACGCCTGCCGGGAGGTGGGCTGCGACCGGCTGCTGTGCGTCATCGGCTTCGGGGCCGAGAAGATCCGCGCCACGTACGCCGACCAGAAGGACGTCACCTGGGTCGAGCAGACTCAGCCGAGGGGCACCGGGCACGCGGTGCAGGTGTGCAAGCCCTGCCTGGGTGCCGAGGACGGGGAGCTGTTGGTCCTGGCCGGCGACGGCCCGCTGGTGCAGGCCGAGACCCTCCGGCAACTGCTGGCCGTTCACCGCCGCCGCCGGTCCGCCTGCACGCTGGCCAGCAGCATCATGGCCAACCCCGGCTCCTTCGGCCGGGTCATCCGCGACGAGACCGGGGAGATGATCGGTGTGGTGGAGTACCTCGACGCCACCGAGGCCCAGCACCAGATCAAAGAGGTCAACGTCTCGCTGTACTGCTTTGACGCCGCCAGGCTGCTGGCGGTGATCGACGACCTGAGGAACGACAACGCCAAGGGCGAATACTACCTGACCGACACGCTGGGCATGCTGCGGGCGCGGGGCTACCCGCTGGCGGGCGTGCCCACCGTGCCGCCGGAGGACGTGCTGAGCATCAACGACCGCGTGCAACTGGCCGAGGTCAGCCGGCTGATGCAGCAACGGATCCAGCGCCGGCACATGCTGGCCGGCGTGACCATCGAAGACCCCTCCAGCACCTGGATCGACCCGCGGGCCGCCATCGGGACCGACACCACCATCCGCCCCACCACCGTGGTGGATGGCCGCTGCCGCATCGGCCGCAGGTGCGTCATCGGCCCCATGGTCCACCTGAGAGACGCCGTCGTCAAGGACGACCAAATCGTGGAGCACTCCCATGGATAGCATGAAGGTCTTCTCCGGGCGGGCCCACCCGCAAATGTCCCGGGAGGTCGCCGACTACCTCGGCCTGAAGCTGGGCCGGGCGCTCATCCAGGCGTTCCCGGACGGGGAGCTGCTGGTCAAGCTGGAGGAGGACGTCCGCGGCCGCGACGTCTTCATCATCCAGCCCACCTGCCCGCCGCAAAACGACAACCTCATGGAGCTGCTGATCTTCATCGACTGCGCCCGGCGGGCCTCGGCCGAACGCGTCGCGGCCGTCGTCCCCTACTTCGGCTACGCCCGGCAGGACCGCAAGGACGAGGGCCGCGTCCCCATCACCGCCAAGCTGGTGGCCAACCTGATCTCCACCGCCGGGGCGGACCGCGTGCTGACGATGGACCTGCACGCCGCCCAGGTCCAGGGCTTCTTCGACATCCCGGTGGACAACCTCTACGCCGAGCCAGTGCTCAGCCGCTACTTCGCCGAGAAGAACCTCTCCGACCTGGTGCTGGTCAGCCCCGACATCGGCAACGCCAAGCGGGCGCGGGCGTACGCCCACCGGCTGGGCGGAGAAATCGCCATCATCGACAAGCGCCGCGTCAGCGGCGAGGAGGTGGAGCCCGGGCGGATCATCGGCGACGTGCGCGGCAAGACCGTGCTCATGATGGACGACATGATCACCACGGCCGGCACGGTGTGCGGCGCGGCCAAGTTGTGCAGGGATCAGGGAGCCAAGCACGTCTACGTCGGGGCCACGCACGCCCTGCTGGCCGGACGGGCCATCCAGCGGCTGCTGGAATCCGCCATCGACCACGTGGCGGTCACCAACACCCTGCCGATACCGGCCGAAACACGCAAGGCGCTGGGTGAGAAGCTGACCGTGCTGTCGGTCTCCGAGTTGATTGGCGAAGCCATTCACCGAATCCATCACGATGAATCCGTGAGCAGCCTGTTCTTGTAGGAGCCGGCGCCGCCTGCCGGCAGGCGGCCCCTGGAGAGCCAGACCATGGCGCAGTTGAAGCTTAGCAAGCGCGACCGGCTGGGCACGAGGGCGGCCCGGCGTCTCCGCCAGCAGGGCCTGGTGCCCGCCATCATTTACGGTCACGGCGAGGAGAACACGCCGGTGGGCCTGCCCCGCCACGACATCGAGCTGGCCGTGCGGCACGGCGAGCGGCTGCTCAAGGCGGAGCTGGACGGCAGGGAACAGAACTTCTTGATCAAGGACGTGCAGTACGACTACCTCGGCCAGGGCATCCTGCACGTGGACCTGACCCGCGTGAGCCTGGACGAGCGTGTCGAGGTGACCGTGCCGGTGGTGCTGCGCGGCCGGCCGGTCGGCGTGGACGCGGAAGGCGGCGTGCTGACCCAGTTGGTCAACGAAGTCGCGTGCGACTGCCTGGTCACGGAGATCCCCGAAGAGCTGAGCATCGTGGTGGGCGAGCTGCACGTGGGCGAGTCGGTGCGCGTCTCGGACCTGCAGCTGCCGGCGCGGGTGCGGGTGCTGGCGGAGCCCGAAACGCTGGTGGCCACGGTGACCGTCGTGGCCGAAGAGGAAGTGGTCCCCGCCGCCGAAGAGGCCGCCGCCGCCCAGCCGGAAGTCATCGGCGAGAAGCCCGAGGAGCCCGCCGCCGACGAAGAAAAGGAAAAGCCCCGGGAGAGCCGGTAGCGCCGGCCGGGCCCGGCCCGGCATGGGAGCCGGAACGTGGAGAAACAACCTTGCGCCCGATTCGTGATCGGCCTGGGCAACCCGGGACGGCGGTATTCGAAAACGCGGCACAACGTCGGCTTCATGGTGCTGCAGGTGCTGCGCCGGCGATGGGACTTCGGCCGGGCGAAGTCGAAGTTTCACGCCCGCGTGTGGACCGGGCGGATGGGGCAGGCCTGGGTGGCGCTGGTGGCCGCGCAGACGTACATGAACCGCTCGGGCCTCGCCGTCGGCGAGCTGGCCGGCTTCTACAAGGCCGACCCGTCGTCGCTGCTGGTGGTGATGGACGACACGGCGCTGCCGGCCGGTCGGCTGCGGGCCAGGGCCAGCGGCTCGGCCGGCGGGCACAAGGGGCTGGCGGACATCCTGGCCGCCCTGGGCACCGAGGCGGTGCCCAGGCTGCGGGTGGGCGTGGCGGCGCCGCCGCCGGGGACCAATGGCGCCGAGTACGTGCTGAGTGAGTTTGACCGGCAGCAGGAGACACTGATGGCCGAGGCCATTGAACGGGCCGCCGACGCGGTTGAGGAGTGGGTCCGCGGCGGCATCAACCGTGTGATGAACCGGTACAACCCAGGCAGCCAACCGGCCGCCCAACTTGGAGAAAACGGAAAAAGCTCATGAGAACGTACGAAGCGATGTTCCTGGTGGACGCCGATAATCCCGACTTCGATGCGGCCTGCGCCCCCATCCGCGACGTGCTCGGGCGGGCGAAGGCGGAGGTGGTGTCGCTGAAGCCCTGGGACGAGCGCCGGCTGGCGTACGATATCAGCGGCCGCCGCCGCGGGCTGTACGTGCTGACGTACTTCCGAGCCGAGCCCGCCGAGCTGGTCACCCTTCAAAACGAGGTCCAGCTCGACGAGAGGATCCTCCGGGCGCTGGTGCTGTCGGCCGACCACCTCAGCGAGGACGCGATCCGCGCCGAGACGCCGGCCACGCTGGCCCGAGCCCGCAAGGCCGCCGCCGAGAAGCAAAGGGCCGCCTCGGAGGCGGCCCAGACCGCGAAGGAGTCCGACGAGCACGCCAAGCCGGACCAGACGGAAGAACAAGCCGGCTCCGCCGCCGCCGAACCGGCCCCCCGACCCAGAACGCGCTCCAGACCGAGATCCCGGCAGGAAGATTCCAGCGACCAGGGCAGCGAAACGGAAGACGACCCCGGCCGCTCCCATAAGAAAGCCTAGGAAAGCGAGAATCGCACATGGGGTACTTCAACAAAGTGATTCTTGTGGGCAACCTGACCCGCGACCCGCAGTTGTCGTATCTGCCGTCACAGACGCCGGTGGTGGAGTTCGGGCTGGCCATCAACCGCCGATGGCGCGGCTCCAACGGGGAGCAGAGAGAAGAAACCTGCTTCATCGACTGCCGCTGCTACGGCAAGCAGGCCGAGGTCTTCAACCAGTACATGTCCAAGGGGCAGAACGTGCTGGTGGAAGGGCGCCTGCATTTCGACACCTGGGAAGGCCAGGACGGGCAAAGGCGGTCCAAGCACCGCGTCTTCGTCCAGAACTTCCAGTTTCTGGGCCAGCCCCAGGCGCGCCAGCAGCCCCGCCAGGCGCCGGCGGCGGAGGCCCCGCCGCCCGACGTCGAGCCCGGCGAGCCCCCGGAGGTCCGGGAAGGCGATGAGATTCCGTTTTGAGCGGCTTGAGCTCGAGGCCGCGCCGTCAGGCCAGCCAGCCTGACCGCGGCCCGGGCCGGCCGACTGCATGGTCAGGCGGCATTGCGGCCGCAGATGTTCAGCGAACAGCCCAGGGAGCAGATTGCGATATGGCTAGACAAGGAAGCTTCGGGAGACGAGGCGCCGCCAGACGGCAGCGTCCCGCCCGGCGGAACAGGCCTCGTTACCGCGAGCAGACCAAGTGCCGTTTCTGCCGGGACAAGGTGCGGGAGATCGACTACAAGGACGTCTCGGCCCTGCAAAAGCTGACCACCCAGCAGGGCAAGATGTTCTCCAGGAAGCGCAGCGGGAACTGCGCCCATCATCAGCGCAGCGCCCGCCGGGCCATCAAGCGGGCCCGCTTCCTGGGCCTAATGCCCTACGTCTCCTGAGCGCCGGCCTGATCCCGCCCGGCGGCCCGGCTGACCGGGCGCGCACGAAGAGAGAGGACCCGCACATGAAGGTGCTATTGCGTCGCAACGTGCAGAAGCTTGGCCGCATCGGCGACGTCGTGGACGTTCGCCCCGGCTACGCCCGGAATTACCTGATCCCCCAGGGCCTGGCCCTGGCCCCCTCCGAGGCCAACATCCAGGCCCTGGAGGCCGAGAAGCAGGCCTACCTGGCCGAACTGGCCCGCCAGCGGGCCGAACTGGAAACGCAGGCCCGGCTGCTGGAGGGCAAGGAGTTCAGCATCACCGCCCGCGCCAACGAGGAAGGGCAGCTGTACGGCTCGGTCGGGCCGGCCCAGATCGCCGCGGCCATGGCCAAGGAAGGCATCATGATCGATGCCGACAATATTGAGCTTGACGAACCCATTCGCCGGCTAGATAAATATGAAGTGGCCGTGCGGTTCCTTGAGGAGGTCAAGGCCACGATCTACGTTTGGGTCATCCCGCCGCGCGAGGAAGAATCCGGCGCAGAGCCTCCCGCCGAGCCGCAGGAGGGCGCCGCGGGCGAGCAAGAGGAACCCCCGCCGGGCGATTCAGCCGAATCGCAGGAGCAGTCGTAGCGGCAATACGCATCTGTTCTCAGACAGGTTCGCTCGGACGCAAGACCATCGGCCCGAGGCGCGGGCCGGAACCGTCCAGGAGTTTCGCGAATCTCGGCGAACTCCACGAAATACCACAGGTAGCCGAAGAAACAAGAATTCATGCAGTTCGGGGAGAGAAAGCCAGGGAAGGCGATGGCCACGGCAGACAGTTCCAGACAGGGCTGGCGGGCCCCGGCGGGCGCGCCCGCCGGCAATGCCCAGGACCAGCAGGCCGGCTCCCCGGCACCCCAGCCCGGGCAGATCATCGGGCGCGTGCTGCCCCACTCCCTGGACGCCGAGGCCTGCGTGCTGGGCTCCATGGTGCTGGAGCCCAGCACCATCGACATCGTGGTGCACATC
>LJUF01000192.1 GCA_001303665.1 Phycisphaerae bacterium SM23_33
CACCGGCTCCTTGGGCGCCTCGATCGTCACTTCGAACTCCGGCTTCTTGTACTCCTCGACGCGGAAGTGGCCGACCGTCCTCTTACGATCCGTCAGTTCCACCCGGTACACGCCGAGCGTGGCCTCTTTGTCCAGCGTGAACTCGCCATCGAACCCCCCGAACTCGTCGGCGGCGTAGCTCTTCTCAAAGACCTTCTCGCCTTTGGGGTCGCGGATCAGCACCAAGAAGTTCTGCTTGGCGAATGGCGAGGGGCCCTCGCGGTCATACTGCGCCTGGTTGGCCCAGATCTTGAAGCTCACCTTCTGGGCCGGCCGATACACCGGCCGGTCCGTAATCGTGTAGTACTTCACTTCGTTGTATTCGCGGTCGTAGTGTCGCCCGGTCCACACGCCGGTGAAGCCCAGGTAGGCCAGCCGGCCGTCCGGCGTGGTGGCCGTAATCAGCCACTGGTAGCGGTTGTCATTTTCTTTCGGCTCGTAGAAGACCTGCCCGTCGGCGTCGGTGAACTCGGCGAAGTTGCGGGTACGGACGACGTAATGCCCCGCGCCCCGGTTGTCGTCGCGTACGTACTCCTGCCAGTAGCCGAAGAACTCCAGGTTGGCCTTGGGAATGGGCCGGCCGCTGACGGCGTCGGCCACGAAGCAGTAGCTTTGCTCGTCCAGTGGCTTCTGGACGATGGCCGTGTCGGCCACCCAGATGATGATCCGGCTGGTGTTGCCCGGCCCATTGGGCCCATCCTCCATCCTTGCCGTCAGCAGGTAGGCGCCGGCCTTTTGCAGCGGCGTGCTGACGGTGATCCGGTTATCGAAATGCCTGGGCCGGGGCTTGAGCTCCAGGTCCCACGAGGCCACCTGCCTGCCCACGTACTGGCTCTGGCCCTTCACCACCAGCCGGTAGCCGATGTCGGCGATGTTCATTCTGTCCCAGTCCAAGCGGGCGGGCCCGGCCTTGATGTAGGCCTTGACGTCGTCCAGCAGCTTCTTGACGTCAACTTCGTGGGCGGTGAAGCTGACCTTTTTCCCGTTGCGGAAGCGGAACTCCACACCGGCGCCCCGCCCCGCCGGCTGGGTCAGGATCGACTCGAACATCCCCCAGTTGGCGACGATCTGGTCCAGCCGCTTCCGCCGCCAGGCGTTGCGCCCTTCCCCGAATCGCTCGATGGCCTGCTTCCAGTACTCGGCCGCCTTCGGATACTGCCGCCGGTTTTCAAACATCCGCGCCAACGTGTCGAGCGACTGCTCGGCGTAGCTCTTGCCGTCGGCGACGTCCTTGAAGATCCGTATGAAATCGAACTCCTTGGGGAGCTTGAACCGCTTGATCCCGGTGGCCAGCCTGGCGATGGTCTCGTCCTCGCCCAGAGTGTGCAGGGCATAGGTGCCGCTCTCGTCCTTTTTCGAGTCGTCCTCCTGATAGGCCCTGGCGAAGTACCAGCGGTACTGCTGCATGGTCTGCACGCCGAACTGGTGGTGCAGGAAGGAGGCGAAGTGGTACTGGACTTCCGCCAGCCGACGAGAGTCGTGCGGGCCAACCGGCGCCCCGCGCCCCCCGCCGCGGTAGTAATAGTACCCTTCCTCGTAGTCCGGCAGCTCGGTGAGGTCGCTCAGGTACTGGAGCCGCCAGGCCTCATCGTACCCCCGGTTGGCCAGCAGCATGTTGGCCAAGTCCATGTGGAACTGGGCCACGGCCGGCTCGTCTTTTTCCCGGGCGATCGCGGCCACTGCCTGCTGCATCAGCTGCAGGGCGCGGATGCGGTCGCGCTCGTAGGAGTTGGCGTAGCGGGCCCGGCCGCCGCGGTGCGGGCCGCGCGTGAACTCTGCCGCCCGCAGCAGCCGCCAGTTCTTCCCGTGGGCGGCGATCACCCTCTCGCGGAAGGCGTCAACCTCCTCCAGCCGACCGAGTCGCCGGAGGCAGTCAATGGCATTGTTCAGGTCGTGCTCGACCTGCTTGGGGTCGTCGGCGGGGTCCACGGCCAGCTTGGAAAAGGCCTCGTAGGCCTGTTTCCAGTTGCCGTCCTTCTTCAGCTTCAGGGCACTTTCGCGCCGGGCAGGCTGGTCTGCCTTTTCGGTCTCGGCCTGCACCAAAACCAGCGAACAGACAAGCGCGATTGCCGCCAGGGACATCCGTCCGGCACGTTTCATGGTCAACCTTTCCACTGAGTTTTCGCTGCGGGGTATCATAACGTTTCCGGCCGACGCTGCCTACAACACGCGGGGCGTCTCGGTCCTGTTAGACGCGCAGCATGGGCCGAAGGTTTCGCAGGAAGATCGCCCGGCCAGACCCCCAGCAAAAAACGGGCTCAGAAGATGTTCCGCCTCAGCCTCGCCATGGCGCGCAGGGCGAAGAGGAAACCGATGAACGAGTGCACAGAAGCGAAAAGCAGCATCAGCGCGGTGGTATCGCCGGCGGTGAGCCCAGGACCGTCCCAGGGCCAGTTGTAACTCAGTTCAGCAAGCGGCCGCCCGGCGTTGTCGGCGCCGGCGGTTTCGGCCAGGAGGACTATCCCCTGAACGACCGGGTTGGTGACCCCGGCATACACACCGGCTATGTCTTCGTGGCCTCCCTCGAAGGTCGCCACGACGATCAGCAGCAGCACGGGCAGGACGACCCAGAGCGCGATGCCCAGTCCCAGGTTCATCACCACGGCCGTGGTCGTCCGGCGGAACCGGGCGCCGAAGTACAGCCCGGCGCCGGTGAGAAACGCCACGACCCACACCACCAGGATCAGCAGGTGCAACAGGGCGATGGGATGGATGTACCCCACCACGGCGAAGACGAGCAGGTGGGCCATCAGCGGGGCCCAGCCGAACCAGCATTTTCGAAGCACCCCGGCGGCCTTGGCCCAGACGATGTGCCCCTCGCTCAGGGGCGTGCTCAGCAGCAGCGGCCAGCAGCGCGACTCCTTTTCGGCCGTGATCGGGCTGGCCGCCACCACGGCCGTGATCAGCGCCCCGCCGATCAGATAGACCACCACGAAGCCGATGTGGGTGCTTTCTTCATCCAGTTGCCCCAGGGCGCCCACAAGAAGATACATGACGGACAGGATGGACAGGGGAATGACGATGCCAACGACCTTTTTGACCGTGCTGCGGGTCAAAGGCGTCCGCAGCTCCTTCCACAACAGGGGCGAGCCCGTCAGCCGGCGGATTCTGCCTGCCTGTGCCTCCGCGACCGGGGTGGGCACAAGCACTGGCACCGGCAGGGGCGGCGCCCCGGCCACACCGGGGGCAGCCTGGCCCGGCGCGCGCGCCACGGGCGCCGGCGGCAGTTGCGGAACCACACGGACCACGCCGGTGTCGCCCGCGGCCTGGCGGAGGGCGACCCTGCGGACCAGAAGCACGCAAAGGAACAGCATCAGCACCGTGAAGGCCAGCATGATGCCGCAGTGCAGCGGCCAGGAGAAGAAGCCCATCCGCCCCAAGGAGCCCGGCTGCATCAGCTCCCCGGTGGCAAGGAACAGCATCGCAAACGGATTTCCGTGCATCATTCCCATCACGGCGTCCCGGTAAGCGCTGCCGGGCGGCCCTCCCCCGGAGAAGGCCAGCGCCATGAACACCAGCATGAGCATCCAGGGCAGCACGGCGTACAGGACGAACCCGGCGCCCAAGGTCACGATGATGGTCACGAACGCCCGCCGGAAGAGGATGGAAAAGAACATCGAGACGGCTCCGGCCACCAAGCAGGCGAAAAGGGTGATGCACAGGCTGGCCAGGACGAAGTCCCAGGGCACGCCCCCAAACACGCGGACCACCGCCAGCAGCGGCATGCTGATGGCCAGAAGGATCATCAACTGAAGCAGCTTGCTCAGCAGCTTGCCCATCACCACCTGGAACATCCGGATCGGAGTGGTCAGCAGGATGCCCAGGGTGCGATCGTACACCTCTCCGCTGATGGACGCGCTCAGCATCACGACCGCCACCAACTGGAGGGCGCAGAACTGAAACCAGGTAACGGCCATGATGACAACCCTGCCGGCCTCGGACATCCGGGAAATCCGGAAGGCGGAGGATTCGGCCGACGACTTCACCTGGCTGAGCCAGACGAGCACCACGAAGACGGTCAGCAGCCCCAGGTAGATGAATCGCAGGACGTAGTTCCGCCGCCGCCGGCTGGAGACGCGCAGCTCCTTGCTGAAGATCGGCCCGGTTAGCCAGCCGGCCGCCCCTGCAATGTGCTCAAGCACCGCCGCCTTCATGATAGACCCATGCGATGGAAGCGCACCGGCCAGCCGGGAGCTAGTGCACAATGCCCTTGGTCAACTGGAGGAAGGCATCGTCCAGCTTAAGCTGCTCGGGCACCAGCTCCAGCAGCCCGATGTCGGCCTGGACCAGTGTCTTGGCGATGAGCCCGCCGTCGGAGCCGCCCTCCCGAAGGGTGACGGACAGGCGGTCTTCGAGTTTGCGAACGACCTGGACCTCCGGCAGGACGGAGAGCATCTCCACGGCCTTGTCCAGGTCACCGGAAATCCGCACCCGCACCTTGGTGTGAAGGCCGACGCGCTGGCGAATCTCCTCCAGGGTGCCGCTGAAGACCAGCCGGCCGTGCTCGATGATCCCCACGTGGTCGCACATCTCCTCCAGCTCGCTGAGGATATGACTGCTGATCATGATGGTCTTGCCCATGCGCCGCAGCTCCCGCAGCAGTTCCCGGATCTCGATCCGGGCCCTGGGGTCCAGGCCGCTGGCGGGCTCGTCCAGGATCAGCACCTTGGGATCGTGAATCAGCACCCGCGCCAGTTGCAGCCGCTGCTGCATGCCGCGCGAGAGGCTGTCCACCTGGGCGGCCTTTTTGCCTTCCAGGTCGGTCAACTCCAGCACGCCGTCGATGGTGGCCTTTCGCCGGCCGCGGGCGACGCCGAACGCCGCCGCAAAGAACTCCAGGTACTCAAAGACCTTCAGGTCGTCGTACACCCCCATGAAGTCCGGCATGTAGCCCACCACCCGCCGCACCTGCTTGCCCAGCCGGGCCACGTCCTTGCCGTCGATCGAGGCCGTCCCGCTGGAGGGCTCCAGCAGCGTGGCCAGGATGCGCATGGTGGTCGTCTTGCCGGCCCCGTTGGGGCCGATGAACCCGAAGATGTCGCCCTCGGCGATGCGCAGGTTCAGGTCCACCACGGCGGCAAGGCTGCCGTAATACTTGGTCAGGCCTTTTGTCTCAATCATGGCGCCGATCCTTCCTCCGGAAGCACCACCAGCCGGGCCATCCGGATGTGGTTGAAGTCGCCCCTTCGCTTTCTCAAGGTGAACGGTTCGGCCGCGCCATCGTACTGGGCACAGACCACCGCAGCCCCGGCCTTCAGGTAGGCCTGGATGCCGCGCGTCCTGCCCAGACAGCCCCAGGCGAAGTAGGCCTGCTCGCCCGTGAACTGCCCCGGCAAGCTGCTGCGGCGGTAGTAGCGGCCGCTCTCCTCGCTGCCCACGGCCTGCTCCCAATCGCCCTTTCGTTGCAGCCAGCAGGTGAATTGGCGGCGGGATTTCGGCGGGACGGCGGCGAAATTCATGAGTCGTCCGCCGTCCACGCGAACGCAGCCCTGACTGATGGGGCGCTGGGACTGGTTGGCAATCGTGAGCGTCACCTGATTGCCGTCGCGCCGGAGCTGGGCGGTGAACGGCACGCCCTCGGCCGCTTCCTCGGTGATCAGGCACTGCATGGTCCATATGTTGATGGGCACCGAATAGGGCAGATTCCCGCCGTCGGCCTGCTGGCAGAAGATCCTGCGGGTGGCGGCCCGGGTGGCATAGCGGTACTGCTCGGGGCCCTCGGTGGGCACCACGCTGGACCACCACTGCTCCTTTTTCAGGCTCTCCAGCTGATAGTTGTCGCTGACGGGGGCGAAGATGCCCGAATAGGTCGTGCACCAGGCGCATTGGGTTCCCGACACGCCGTCAACCACCGAGACCAACCTCACCTGGGCCGCCCCGCCGCGCAGGGCGCGGACGCCGTAGTACGCAGCCACCGTAAACAGCAGGACGCAGGCGGCCGAGGTCAGCCACGTCAGCGGCAGGCGGTCCAGGCGCTTCAACACAAAGTAGTCCACCGGCCCGATCAGGACGGCCAGGGCCAGCAGCAGGACGATGACCACCCAGATGCTCAGCGGGCGCAGTTCCGGGATGCTGAACAGGTGTTCCAGGACGGCGTCGGAGGCCGCGTTGGCGATGCCGAACTGGTACTGATGCATGAAGTTGGGGTCACTGGTGGCCGGCCGGCTGGCGTATTGTATGCCGCGATCCGCGAGCAGGTTGCTCGCCAGGTTGACCCAGAATCTCGCCAGGTTCTCGCGCTGCCGGCCGCCGAGCGCGGAGGGGTCGCAGGCGAGCACCCCGACGCGCCCGAAACCCGCCGGCCCGTAGGCAAAGTACGGCACCGAGGCCTCCGCCCCCACCGACCCGCTGGAGGCCCCGCCGGCCGGCGCGCCGTCCGTCCACAAGACGTTCCAGCCCCGGCCGATGGCTGTGGGAATGGACCAGCAGGCCAGCGTGTTCCCCAGCCTGTCCGGCCCGACCTCGCAGCCCCAGCTGCGGGCCGTGGAGGAGGGAATCCTTACCTGGCGAACCCTGCCGGGGCTGAACGGCAGCAGCGACGCGACGGGATGACCCGCCGCCAGCGGCTGGCCGCCCAGCACCATCAGCAGCTTTCCCCCGTTGCTCACCCACTGCACGATGGCCTCGGCCTGGTGGGCGTTCATCTGCTGATAGTCCACGTCGTACAGGATCAGCAGGTCCAGGCTGGCGTAGCCGGTCCAGTCCCACGGGAGCATGCGGGTCTGCTTTCGTTTGACGTGGACCTGCCCGCTGCCCCGGTGGGGGGTGGTGCACTGGCTGGACCTGGACAGGTACACCAGTCCGAAGCCCGGCCGGCCGGCCAGGCCCACGAGCAATTCGTTTTCCTCAACGGGCGTGACCATGCTGCCAGGAGCGTACCGCTCCCAGAGGGAGTAGCTGTACCGCCAGCGCGGTATCCCGTACTGGTCCTGGATGGTCACGTTGCATTTCTCGGCGCCAAAGGCCAGCTTCAGCACCAGCGGCACGTGCAGCGGCAGGTCCGGCGTCAGCACGATGGGATAACTGACGGTCATCTCCGTCAACTGGTCCTGCTGGGCCGAAACCGTGAGCCCCCCGCCGAAGGCCTTCTTGAGATTGCTCGAAATGGTGACGTGGACGGGCGTCCACTCCATCGGGCGATAGCAGCCCTCCCAGCCGATGGCGAAATCCACGTTGAAGGTGGGCTTCGGCGCAGCTACCGCCGCCGAGCACAGGGCTGCGACCAACACCAGGGTGCATGCAAGGCGCCCCATATCCATCTCTCCCCAACTACCCTACGCGAAGACTCATAGACGCACCTTGGAATTGTACACGAACCACTCCAGGCATACCAGCGCCAGCGCCACGGCTGCCAGCAGGGGCCAGAGCTCCTGGTTGGTGCGGCGGACGGGCCCTGCCTGAGCCTTCAACTTCACTCCCGAAAGCACCAGCTCGCCCCTGGGCTCGATATTGCTCTCGTCTTCGTCCAGGAGGCTGACGGCGAACTTCTCCGCCGGCCGATTTCGGGCCGACACGGTGTACGTGCCCACACGATAGGTCCCCGGGTACCGCAAGGTGCCGGAGGAGTCCCACCTGACCTGTGTCACCTTGCCGTCGGGGTCCTTCACTTCGGCCGGCGGGGCGGACGGCTCGCCGGCGACCTCAATGGCCTGGCCGACCTTCAGGCAGGTCTGCCGCCCCTGCCCCATCTCCATGCCCAGGTACTTGGTGGCGTTGTAGCAGAACATGGCGAAACTCGGCTCGAAGGGCCAGTTCGACTCCAGCACGTCGAACCCCACCAGCAGGAACACCCCGCCTTGCCGCGACAGCAGGGCCATCGCGGGCGACTCGTTGAACTCTCCGAGCACCAGCGCGTCGCGCGGCAGCACCAGCTTGTGGCACTGGGCCGCGAACAGGTTCGTCAGGTTCAGATATTGCAGCACCGGGTGGCGGGCCCGCCAGTCCACGATCCCCTGGTTCTTCACGAGCCCCGCCACGCTCACGCCGATGCCCTCCGGCGGCCGGCCGAACACCACAAAGCTGCCGCGCGGCAGCTTCGCCGGGGCGTGATCGTCCAGCACGATGACGTCGTAAGGCTGCTGAATACTCATGGCCGAATGGTCCATGGCGTCGAACTCGGCCGGGGTCTTCACGTCCAGCCGGGCCAGCGGGCACGCCTTCAGCGCCGCGATCATGACGGGGTTGTTGCGCGTCACGAGCAGGACGCTGAGCTTCCGGGGCGGCTCGAGCACGGCCCAGGCTGCGTCGTCGGCAGCCAGGGCATCCGGGCGGAGATGCCGAACCTCCACCACCCCGGAACCGCCGTGCGAAAGCTGGAAGGAAACCGAAGTCCTGCCGGGCTTGGTCACCTCCCCGGCCGGACCCAGCTGGCAGCCGGGAATCCGCAGCGGCCGCACCGAGCGCACGTTGCCGTCAACGCTCAACTGCACCTCGCAGTCGACCTGCGACGTTTCATAGTTGGCCAGGGTGGCGAACACGTTGACCTCGTCGGCCTTCTCGTAGGAGCGGCGGGCCTGCATGGCCGTCACCGCCACGTTGCCGGCGGACGTGCCGATGCGTGCCGATGCGGTGGAAACTCAGCTCCTTTTCGCTGACCGCCAGCCGATCGAGGTCGTGGATCCGCCCGTCGCTGAACATCTCCAACCCGGCCCGCTCGGTGGCGCTGCGGTTGTTGGCGTCCTCGCCGGGCGACTGGGCAAACGCCCGGGCCACGGTCAGGGCCTCGGCCAGCGAAGAGCCGGCGTCCGTTGGGGTGATCGACTGGATCGCCTCTTTCAGCCGGTGCTTGTCGGAGGTGAAGTTGCACATCACCTTGGCGTGGTCGTCGAAGGCGATGACCATCGCCTGGTCCCCCCCGCCGGTCAGGGAGAACGTGGCCCCGCCCCGCAGGGAATCGACGATCTTTTCGGCCTCGTCCTTGGCCGCCTCCAGCCGGGTCGGCTCTACGTCGGTGGCACCCATGCTGGCGGAGCGGTCGATGAGGACCACCAGCCTCCTGGCCCCGCCGCCGCGGAGGGACAGGATCGGCCGGGCCAGCGCCACCAGCACGAGGATCAGCGTCAGCAGCTGCAGCAGCAGGAGCAGGTTCCGCCGCAGCCGCTGGAAGGGGGCGTTTACCTGGAGGTCCTGGACGGCCCGCTTCCACAGCAGCGTGCTGGAGACGAGCGTCTCCTGGCGCTTGAGCTTGAGGAAGTACATCACCACCAGCAGCGGCACCGCGACCGCCGCCGCAATCAGCCCCGTTGTGCCCGCCAGCCATTCCATGTCCGCTTGGCTCCCGCTTTCAGCCCCTACCGCAGCAGGCCATACCGCCGCAAGGTGTTCAGCACCAGCGCCTCCGGCTTCCCGGCCGAGTCGGTCAGCACGTACGTGACCCCCCGCCGCCGGCAGAAGTCCTTCAGCTCGTCGCAGTAGGCCGCCAGGTTGCGCTTGTAGTAATCCACCAGGGCAGCGCTAATGGTGACCTCGGCGGCGTCGGCGTCCTCCAGGTCCACCAGCCGCAGGTCGCCGGTGAACTCCGGCGCCAACTCCTGCGGGCAGAGCACCTGCACGGCGTACACGTCGTACAGGTCGCTGATCAGCCGGCGCAGCCCGGCCTCGAAGCCTTCCTTGAAGAAGAAGTCCG
>LJUF01000193.1 GCA_001303665.1 Phycisphaerae bacterium SM23_33
TCTGAACCTCGATCTGGGCGTCGAACAGAAGGGCCTTGTAATGCAGCGACCAGACGTTGTAGTCCAGCCCGTCCACGAAGCCGTTCTGGGTGAAATCGCCGTCGCCCCAGTCGCCGGGCTGGTCGTAGTGGAGCGACCAGACGTTGTAATCCAGGCCGTCCACTACGCCGTCGCCGTTGGCGTCGCCCAGCAGAGCGGTCCCGGCCCCGGCATCCAGCAGCAGGCGGGGCTCCAAGTGCTCCAATTTCGGGATCGCCACAGGGCCGGCCGACAAACGTCTCCGATGCATGGCCCACTCCTTTGCGCCCCCGTCGCCTCCTTTAGGAAGTCGCTCGCCCCGGCGGCCCTGGCCAGATGGGCCGCCGACGTACCCATCGAACCCTCTATTTTAACGCATGCCGGCGGCCTGCCCACTGGGAATTCGGCCTGGCCGGCAGCGAAAAAAGCGGCTCCGGAATCCTCTGCACTGGTCGCCCGCCGCGGCCAAATCGTAAACTTCTTTTGGTCGCTCTTTGCCCCCGAACGGCGGCGGCCCAACGGACGGCCGTTCAGCCCGGCCGCATCCGGGGCTGGCAATCGTTCGGGGGATCCGACGGGCCGGGTGATTCGTTCGGCCCAGCCCGTCCTTGAGCGCGGCTTCCCCGGAAGCCTGGCGCAGCGGACGGGGGGCCGTCGCCGTGACAGGGTCATCCCAGACCAGTCGTCGTCCTGCGCCTGATAACGTGGTTGAAGGACTTGCGGGCGGGCCGAAACTCCTCCGGTTTCGGTGCCGCCCGCCTTTTTCTTTCCTGCCTGCGCGCCCGGGTCGCCCACCTCACCCCCACGGTCGCGCCCGCATTGAGCCCCCGGCAGCCCCGGGTGCCAGCCTCTTGCGAGGCGGCCGACGGGCAAGCAACTTGAATACCTCCCACTACCTATTGTGATGCCGTGCCAGTGACCTTCCCAATATTTAGTATTGCCTACGGCACCTTTTGCGGATAGCCTCAGGTGCGTTACTTGGCTGGGTGTCTGGCGGCTGGCTTGTCGCGGCGCCCGGAGGAGGCTGATGGCGCACGTTATCGGACATCAGACGACCGTGTCGCAGGCCGACCGGGTCCGCCAGATCCTCCAGTGCCGCGAACTGCTGACGCCGGCTTTCATCTACGATGAAGACAAGCTGCTCGATACCGCTCGCTCGGCGCGGCGGGCGGCCGACGCAGCATCGGGGCAGTTGCTCTACTCGCTGAAGGCCTGCTCGGTCCGGGGCGTGCTGGAGCAGATCGCCGAGCAGGTCCGCGGGTTCTCGTGCAGCTCGCTGTTTGAGTCCAGGCTGGCGAGGGAGCTGGCCGGCGACGGCCGCAGCGTGCACTATGCCAGCCCCGGCCTTCGAGCGGACGAACTGGGTGCGCTGGCGGAAGTGTGCGATTACGTCACGTTCAACTCCCTCGGGCAATGGCGGCGGCTCAAGCCGCAGGCCGCCGAGCGCGTCTCCTGCGGATTGCGGATCAATCCTCAGTTGCCCTTCATCGAGGACGACCGCTATAACCCCTGCCGCCGGCACTCCAAGCTGGGCGTGCCGCTGGAGCAACTCGTCGCCGCGGTCGAGGCCGAGCCCGCCCTGCTGGAGGGCCTGCGCGGGCTGCATTTCCACACGAACTGTGACTGCGACAGCTTCGCCCCGCTGCTGAAGACCGTCCGGCACATCGACGAGCACCTGTCGGGGCTTCTGGGGCGGCTGGAATGGGTGAACCTGGGCGGCGGATACCTGTTCGGCAAGGCCCGCGACCTCGACGCCTTCCACGAGGCCGTGGGCCTGCCGCGGCGCGAGTACGGCCTGGAAGTCTTCGTCGAGCCGGGCGCGGCCATCGTCCGCGAAGCGGGGTACATCGCCTCCAGCGTGCTGGACATCTTCGACAGCGGCGGCAAGACCGTCGCCGTCCTGGACACGGCGGTCAACCATATGGCCGAGGTATTTGAATATCAATATCGTCACAGCGTCGCCGGCGATGTGACCGATGGAAAAGACAGGTACGTTCTGGCGGGCTGTACCTGCCTCGCCGGCGACCTCTTCGGCGAATATGCCTTCCAGGAGCCGCTGGAAGTCGGCGCGCGGGTCGTGTTCACCGAAGCAGGCGCGTATACTACGGTGAAATGGAACCACTTCAACGGCGTGAACCTGCCTGCGATTTACGCCTTGACCGGGCTCGGGCGGCTGGTGCTGAAGAAGCGCTTCACCTATCAGGACTTCGCCGCCCGCTGTGGAGCGGATTGACATGCTACTGACGGAGCAGGAAATCGAGATTCCGGCGGCCGCCCGCGGCCGAGGCCTGATCCAGCATTTCGAGCAGTCGGTGCGGAAAACGATTCCCGCCGGCCAGGTGCCCGTCCGCTTCGTGGTCACCCAAAGCGACGCCCGGCGGTATCGCTGCGAGCTGGGCGTCCTGGAAGGGCTGGAGGACTTTCCCGACCTCATGCCGGAGTCCATCTTCGCGTTCCGCCCCAGGGCCGTCGTCAACGCCGGCCGCTTCAACGCCGTCTTCATGGTGCCCACGGGCATCGGCGCGGAGATCGGCGGCCACGCGGGCGACGCCGCCCCGGCCGCGAGGATGCTGGCCTCGATCTGCGACACCTTCATCACCCACCCCAACGTGGTAAACGCCTCAGACATCAACGAGCTGCCCGAGAACGCCTTGTACGTGGAGGGCAGCGTGGTCACCCGGCTGCTGATGGGCACGGTCGCCCTCCAGCCGGTGCGGTCCAACCGGGTGATGCTGCTCACGGACGAGCATCCGGACGCGTACATCGCCGGGTCCTGCATCAACGCCGCTTCGGCGGCCCGGGCCGCCTTGGGCGCCGACGTGACCCGCGTCGTGAGAATGGACCCGCCCGTCCACATGCGGGCGGAGTATTCCTCATCGGGCCGCGCCGTCGGGCGCGTCGAGGAGCTCCAGCGGATGTGCCACGTGCTGGCCCGCTACCGCAGCGAGTTCGACGCCGTGGCCCTGGCCACGATCGTCCATACCTCCAAAGGCACCCACGAGGAGTACTACAACTCCGGCGGAGAGGTGGTCAACCCCTGGGGCGGCGTGGAGGCCATGCTCACCCACGCCATCTCCATGATCTTCAACGTCCCCTCCGCCCATTCGCCCATGATGGAAAGCCTTAAGCTGCTGCACAGCCACTTCGGGGTGGTGGACCCGCGCATGGCCGCCGAGGAGGTGTCCAAGTGCTTCCTGCACTGCATCCTGAAGGGGCTGCATCGAAGCCCGCGGCTGGTCACCGACGAGGCGGCCTTCGCCCACCCCGGCGTGGTGAGCGCGGCGGACGTATCCTGCCTGGTGATGCCCGACGGCTGTCTGGGCCTGCCCACCCTGGCGGCCCTGCGGCAGGGCATCCCCGTCATCGCCGTGCGCGAGAACCGCAACCGCATGAGGAACGATCTGCGGGCTCTGCCCTTCCCGCCCGGCGGGCTGTTCGTGGTGGAAAACTATCTCGAGGCGGCCGGCGTGATGGCGGCCCTGAAAGCCGGCGTGGCCGTCCCCGCCGTGCGCCGCCCGCTGGAGCCGACCAAGGTCTCCACCGACCGGGCAGAGCAAGCGGCCGGCGCCGAAGCGGCCAAGGCCGCCGCCCAAGCCGAGTAGGGCGCCCCGGGCCGAATCAAACAATTCCTTCGGCTGCTTTGAGTCTTTGGCCCGGGCCGTCGGCCGGATAGAATCCCGCCATGAACACTCGCCTTGAACCCATGCAGGTCTGCCTGATCCCCGACGAGTACAGCCACGACCCGGCCACCGCCTTCGAGCTTGGCCGGAGCTGGGGCGTCGAGCACTACGAGATCCGCTACGCCTACCGCTGGCGGGTGCCGGTCTGCCCGGCCTGGGCGGCCGATCGCGTCGCCGCCGCCGTGCGCGATTACGGCGTGACGGTCACCGGCATCTCGCCGGGCCTTTTCAAGCCGACCATGCGGACCGACGGCACGCAGCAGCCGCTCTCGACCGACGCGCCCGAGGAAATCCGCCGGCATCTGGACGAGCTGCTGCCGCAGTTCCTGGCCTTCGCCGAACGGCTCTCCACCCGCAACGTCACCGTCTTCGCCCTGCCCAGGCCGGCCGACGCCAAGGGCCACAAGCCGCCGCGGGTCGTCATCGACTCGCTCGCCGAGGCCGCCGAAAAGGCCCTCGCCGGCGGCTTCACCCTGCTGGTGGAAAACGGCGGCGGCACCTGGGCCGACACCGCCCAGGCCACCGCGGCCCTGCTGGACGCCGTCGCCTCGCCGGCCCTGCGCCTGACCTGGGACCCCGCCAACGCCGCCTGGGCCGACCCCGACAGCGACCCCGTCGCCCAGGGCTACCCGCTCCTCCGCCGCCACGTGGCCAACGTCCACGTCAAGGACCTGACAATCACCCAGGGCAAGCCGGCATGGGCCATGCTCGGCGAGGGGCTCATCAACTGGCCCGAGCAGCTCCGGCGCCTCCGCGCCGACGACTACGCCGGCCCGCTCACCCTGGAGCCCCACTTCCAGTACCAGCAGGGCCTGCAAACGAATCTGGTCCAGCGTGTCGAGCAATTCCTCACCCGCCTGCGACGGATCCTCGGCAGGTAGCACTGCTCCTTCTGCCGGCGCTGGGTTGCCCTGCTCGCGCCGCAGGCCCGACGCAGGCCGTGGTGCCGGCCGGCCGGCGGCTCTCCACTTTTCACGCGACCGCGGCCGTGGTCCGCTACAATACCCCTGGCGCATCCGCCGGGCGGGCGGACCGGCCCGCCCCGCATCTCCAAGGAGACCGCCGCCATGCAGCAGGGCATCTTCCCGCCGATCGCGTTCGCCGCCGTCGTGCTGTTTCTGGGCATGTCCCGCGTCCTCTTTGCGGCCGAGGCCGCGCAGGAGGTCTTTTCCTGGGTGCCGGGGGAGCCCCAGGCCGCCACGGCCGGCGGCAAGGCGCCGATGAAGCCGGGCACGAAGGCCGCCGAGCTCGACTGCCCCGTCGGCCGGGGCCAGTGGCCCGGCCCGGGCGGGCTCATCGGCGAGGGCGACCTCCGCCTGGGCAAGATCCCCGAGCAAGGAACCATCAGCTTCTGGCTCAAGCTGGATCGGCTGATACGAGTCTGCCCGCCCGGGCAGCAAGTCGCCGGCCGGCTGGTGCACTGCGAGGACCTGAGCATTACCCTTTGCGAGAACGACAACGGCGTGTCGGTGAACGTGGAGGGCGGCAACGAGATCCGCCGACCGCGGGTCCGCGGGCTGGCCTCCTTCGACCTGACCCACCTGCGGGCCGACCAGTGGTACCACCTGGCCGTCCGCTACGACGCGCCCAAGGGCAACTGGCGGCTGATCCTCAACGGCGTGCTCCAGCCGGAGCCCTGGTTCTTCGGCCCGTTCAACTTCCGCGACCTCACGAAGAGGATCGAGTTCAGCGGCCTGATGAAACCTCAGGCGGCGAAGGCCAAACGCGCCGCGGAGGCTTCGAAGCCCCCGCCGGCCCGGGTGGCGCTGGGGCCGATTGCCTGGCGGGCGGGGGCGGCCGAGCCGCAGGCCGTGCTGGCCGAGCTGAAGGCCATCAAGGGCTGGAAAATACCCCCCAACCGCGGCGAGGGCGTCCTGGAGCGGGCCGAGGACTTCGAAGGCGAGGCCCTGGGCGGCGAGATCATCTTCGCCGAGACCTTCGACAGACCGCTGGACATGACCCAGTGGGTGCTGGAGGGGCCGGCCAGGCTGGAGGTCAAGGACGGCCGGCTGCGAATCCACGGCGACCAGCACTGCGTGCTGTGGCTGAGGAAGAAGCTGCCGCGTGACTTCGTGGCCGCCTGGGACATCCAGCCCAGCCAGGTGGACGGGCTGACCATCGTCTTCCTCGCCGCCATGGGGCTGCCCAAAGCCGCGGGAGCCGGTTCGGACGCTGCCGCCGAGGGGCGCGACCTGTTCGACCCCACCCTGGCCGGGCGCGACGGCGACTTCAGCCAGTACACCCGCGGCGACATCCGCTGCTACCACTTCTCCTACTACGCCGGTCGGCGCGGCTCGGCGAACATGCGAAAGAACCCTGGCTTCTACCTCGTCGGCATGGGGCCGGAGCTGATCGGTTCGAAGATGGCCGCCGGGGCCAAGGGCCCCTTCCGGGTGGTCGTCGTCCGCCGCGGCCGGCGGATCGAATGCGCCGTGGACGACAATCGCTTCCTGGCGTTCGAGGACGACGGCAAGACGTACGGGCCGGCGCACGGGGCCGGCTACTTCGGCCTGCGCCAGATGGGCCATAGCCGAGCGGTCGCCTACGACAACCTCATCATCCGAAAGCTCAAGAAGTAGCCGGGCGCCCTCGCCCCCAGGCCCGGCCATGGGGTCGGCGGAGCGAGAGACTCGGCGGCGGAGCAGGCAGATGCGGGCATTGCAGATTACGGGCCCCGGCCGGTGCAGTCTGGTTAAGATCGACCCGCCGCAGTGCCGCCCGGACGAGGTTCTGATCCACATGAAGGCCTGCACGATATGCAACCAGCATGACGCGGCCGTGTTCGGCGGCCGGGGGCACGGCGGGCTGCGCGACTACCCGCTGGAGCCGGGCTTCCCGGGCCACGAGGGCGCCGGCGTGGTGGCCCAGGTCGGCCAGGGCGTGACCGCCCTGGCCCCGGGCGACCGCGTGGTGACGACGGGCATCGGCGGGCCGCCGCTGTATGCCGAATACGTCACCCGCAAGACCGGCACCGCGGTGAAGTTCCCCGAATCCATTGACTTCGTGCACGCGGCGCCGCTGGAGCTGTTTGGCTGCGTCCACCGTGCGTTTACGCT
>LJUF01000194.1 GCA_001303665.1 Phycisphaerae bacterium SM23_33
ATCAGCGGATTCTGGCCGCTGGCAAGGAGGCAAGGGGCGGGCGGCCGCCGGTCGCCGTCGAGGTGGCGCCGGTCCGCAAGGCGGCCATCAGGGACATCGGCAGGTTTACCGGCTCCCTGCTGCCGAAGTCGCAGTTCACCGTCGCGCCGAAGGTCGCCGGACGCCTGGAGAGGCTCCTGGTCGACGTGGGAGACTCGGTGAAACGCGGCCAGGTGGTCGCAAGGCTCGATGACGAGGAATTCGCCCAGGAGCTGGAAGGGGCGCGGGCCGAGCTGCAGGTGGCCAGGGCGGGTGTGGAGAACTGTTCCAGCGATCTGGAAGTCGCCAAGCGAGAGTTCGAACGGGCTTCGGCCCTGCGCGAGAAAAAGGTCGCCTCCGAATCGGAGCTGGACGCCGCCCAGGCCCATTACCGGGCCTGCGAGGCCCGGCATAAAGTCGCCGTGGCGCTGGTGAAGATGAGGGAGGCGTCCTCGAAGGCCGCGGAGGTGCGGCTTTCCTACATGGAGATCCAGGCCTGGTGGGAAAAGGGCGACGAGCCCAGGGTCATCGGCGAGCGATTCGTGCACGAAGGTGCGCAGCTGATGGCCAACCAGCCCATCGTGACCGTGCTGGAGGACCACGTCCTGATCGGAGTGGTCCACGTCATCGAGCGGGACTACCCCAAGATCCGGCTGGGGCAGCAAACGACGATCACCACGGACGCCTGGCCGGGCAAGACCTTCACCGGCCGGGTCGTCCGGATCGCCCCGCTGTTGAAGGAGACCTCCCGTCAGGGGCAAGTGGAGGTCGAAATCCCCAACCCGGACCGGCCGTTGAAGACGGGCATGTTCATTCGGGCGCAGATCGAGTTCGCCCGGCAGGAGGCGGCCACGGTGGTGGACGTGAAGGCCCTGGTCAAGCGCAACGGCAAGGAGGGAGTCTTCCTGGCCGATGCAGAGCAAGCCAAAGCGCGTTTCGTTCCGGTGACGGTGGGCATCATTGACGGGGAGCTGGCGGAAGTATCTGACCCGCCACTTTCCGGGCTGGTGGTTACCTTGGGGCAGAATCTTCTGGAAGACGGCTCTCCCATTGCCCTGCCGGGTGCGGCCCCGGGGGGCGGGCTGTCCTCCCAGGCCGGCGACAAGCCGCGAACGAGGCCGGCCCGCGGAGGTCGGGAATGATCATCTCCCGGCTTGCCGTTCGCCGCCCGGTTTTCACGATCATGGTGGTGCTGATCGTGGTCATCCTGGGTGTCGTTTCGCTGCTCCGGCTGCCCATCGACCTGATGCCGGACATCTCCTATCCGACCCTGAGCATCACCTGCAGCTACGAGCACGCCAGCCCGGAGGAGATCGAGGTGCTCGTTACGCGCCCCATCGAGGAGGCCATGAGCGCCGTTCCCGGCGTGGAAGAGGTCAACTCCACGTCTGTGGAAGGCCGGGGCATCGTTCGGGTGACCTTCGCCTGGGGGACGGACCTGGACGCGGCCGCCAGCGACATACGCGACCGCCTCGACCGCGTGATGCCTCACCTGCCGGATGAGGCCGAGAGGCCGACCCTCCGGAAGTTCGACCTGGCCAGCTTTCCCATATTGATCCTGGGCGCCGCCAGCAAGCTCGACCCGATCCAGATGCGCCGGATGATCGACGACCAGATCAAGTACCGGCTGGAGCGGGTGCCGGGCGTGGCGGCGGTCGACGTCTGGGGCGGCCTGGAGCGCGAGATCCAAGTCAATCTCCATGCCGACAGGGTCAACGCCTTGAAGCTGCCCCTGGACCAGATCGTCAGCCGCATCGGCGAGGGGAACGTCAACGTCCCGGCCGGGACCATCGATCGGGGGAACCTGGAGGTCACGGTCCGCACGCCGGGGGAATACACCGACCTCGGCCAGCTCCGGGACGCCGCGGTGGCGGTGCGGGGCGGCGTTCCCATCCAGTTGAAGGAAATCGCCGATGTGGAGGATTCCTGGCAGCGAGTGACGAGGATTGTGCGGATCAACGGCGAGCCAGGCGTGCGGCTGTCGGTCAACAAGCAGTCGGGAAAGAACACGGTGGAGGTCGCCCGGGGCGTGCTGAAGGAGCTCGACCGGATCCACCAGGACCTGCCGCAGATCCAGGTCATCCCGATGATCGACACCTCCGACTACATCCAGCGCTCGATCAGCAACGTGGGTTCCTCCGCGACGTACGGTGGGCTGCTGGCCGTGGCGGTGCTGCTGCTGTTCCTTCGCAACGTCCGCAGCACGCTGGTCATCGCCACGGCCATCCCCGTTTCCATCGTGGCCACCTTCGCCCTGATGTATTTCGGCGGATTCACCCTCAACATCATGACACTGGGCGGCCTGGCCCTGGGCGTGGGCATGCTGCTGGATAACGCCATCGTGGTGCTGGAGAATATCTATCGGCTGCGGGAGTCGGGCGAGCTGCCGGAGCCCGCCGCCGTCAAGGGAACCGAGGAGGTCAGCTCGGCCATCATCGCCAGCACGGTGACGACCGTGGTGGTGTTCCTGCCGCTGATCTTCATGCGCGGAATGGCCGGGGTCATGTTCAAGCAGCTCTCGGTGGTGGTGAGTTTCTCACTGCTGTGTTCCCTGGCGATGGCCCTGACCCTGATGCCGATGCTGTCGGCCCGGCTGCTGCCGGTCATCGCGCGAGGGGGGAAGGAGACGTTCGGCCGGAAGCTGTTCAGGATCACCGGCCGTTTCTTCACGGCCATGGAAGGCGCCTACAAACGCCTGCTGCATTTCGCCCTGGGTCATCGCGCGCTGGTGGTGATCAGCGCGGTCCTGGTCCTGGGCGCCAGCCTGTCGCTGATCCCGCTCATCGGCATCGAGCTCATGCCCAGCACCGACGAGGGCGAGGTGCGGATCACGGGGGAAATGCAGGTCGGCACGCGCGTGGACGTGCTGGACGGCAAGTTCAGGGTCGTCGAAGCGATCGTGAGCGAGTCGGTGCCCGAGGTCAAGAGCGTGGTCACCAGTCTGGGCGGGGCCGGCTGGCACGGCAGCGGCTCGCACACCGGGCAGATGCGGATCGCCCTCAAGCCGGCCTCGCAGCGGACCCGTTCCAGCGAGCAGATCGCCGCGGACCTGCGGCGCAGACTGGCCGGCATTCCGGGGCTTCTGGTCCGCACCCGCGCCGGCGGAGGCATGTTCATGCTTCGCATGGGCACCTCCGGCACGGACAGGGTGCAGGTCGACATCCGCGGCCACGACCTGGAGGTCGCCGACCTCCTGGCCGAGCAGGTCAAGCGCATCGTCGAAAGCACCGACGGTGTCACCGACGCCCAGCTCAGCCGGGAATCCGGCAGCCCCGAGGAGCTGGTCGTCATCGATCGCCAGAAAGCCGCGGACATGAACCTCACCGTCTCGGATATCGCCAACGCCCTTCAGACGGCCCTGTCGGGCACGCAGGCCAGCAACTTCCGCCAGGCCGGCAACGAATACCCCATCGTCGTCAAGCTCAAGGAAGCCGAAAAGATGGTGTTGCCGGACATCCTGGACCTGACCCTGACCAACTCGGCCGGCCAGCCGGTTGTGCTGCGGAACGTGGTGTCGGTCAGGCCCCGAAGCGGGCCGCTGCAGGTGCAACGCAAGGACCAGGAGCGCATCGTCACGGTCTCGGCAGAGATCAGCGGCCGGGACATGAGCTCCGTCCTTTCGGACATCCGCCAGCACCTGCGCAGCACGCCCGTGCCGCAGGGCTTCGGCATCGTCTTCGGCGGAGATTACGAGGAGCAGCAGAAAGCCTTCAGGGAACTGCTGCTGAGCTGTGCCCTGGCGCTGGTGCTTGTTTACATGGTCATGGCCTGCCAATATGAGTCGCTGAGGGACCCGTTCGTGGTGATGTTCTCGGTGCCGCTGGCGGTCATCGGCGTGCTGCTGATGCTGTTCTGCACCGGGACCACGTTTAACGTTCAATCCTTCATTGGCTGCATCATGTTGGCTGGCATCGTGGTCAACAACGCCATCCTGCTGGTGGACCACACGAACCTGCTCCGCCGGCGCGACGGCCTGCCTTTGCGGGAGGCGATTGAAGAGGCCGGCCGGCGGCGGCTTCGGCCCATCCTGATGACGGCCATGACCACCGCCCTGGGGCTGACGCCGCTGGCCCTGGGGCTGCGCGAAGGCGGGGAGGCCCAGGCCCCCATGGCCAGAGTCGTTATCGGCGGCCTGCTCAGCTCCGCCATGATTACCCTGGTGTTCGTGCCCGTCATCTATTCCGTCTTCGAACGCCACGTGAGCGCGCAGAAGACGAGCGGCGGCAGCGCGTGATCCACTGGAATCGCCCGGCAAGCAGGGAGGATTTTGCATGTCTGCAAGAGCACCAACGGCAGCGCTTCACCGCGTGATGTTGGGCCTGGCCCTGGCATCGCTGGCTTCGTGCACGTGGTTTGACTCCGGCCGTGAGCTCGATTACATCGGCCCGGCGCCCCAGCCCCAGCCGGCGGCCGCCCCGGGGGCTGCCCCGGCCACCGCGCCGGGCCGCGCTGCCCCCGCCATCCCGGAGCAGGGGCCGCTGGCCCTGACGGTGCGGGAGGCGATTCTCCTGGGGCTGGAGAATAACCGGGCCCTTGCCGTCGAACGGATGACCACGCCCATCCGCCGCACGTTTGAGCAGCAGGAGCGGGCTGTCTTCGATCCCGTCGTCGGCGCCGCCGCTTCTACGGAACGGACCAAGTCACAAGCCCCCTCCGGAGTCCGCTCCGTTGTTGATGCTCACTCCGCCTCCGCTTCCGTCGGAACCTTTCTGCCCACCGGCACCACACTCGAGCTGGCAGCCGACGCCGAGGTTCTCGATTCGTCCTTATACAGCGATGACCTTGCCTCGACCCGCCTGGGGCTGACCGTCACCCAGGCCCTGCTGCGGGGGGCCGGGGTGCAGGTCAATCTGGCCAGTCTCCGCCAGGCCCGGCTGGACACGCTGGCATCCCAGTACGAGCTGCGCGGCTTTGCCGAGTCCCTCGTCGCGGACGTCGAATTGACCTATTGGGGCCACGCTCTCGCCCGCCGACAGATCGAAATCTACGCCAATTCCCTCAAGCTGGCCGAACAGCAGCTCGAAGAGATCCGGGAAAGGATCAAGATCGGCACGCTCGCCGAAACGGAGCTGGCTGCGGCCCAGGCCGAAGTGGCCCTTCGAAACGAGAACCTTATCAACGCCCGAAGTATCCTGTCGAAACAGGACTTGCGTCTGCTGCGGCTTCTGAACCCGCCCGGAAGGGATATCTGGGGCCGGGAGATCATCCTGCGAAATCAACCGGCGGTCCCCGACGTGAAGCTCGACGACGTCGAGGAGCACGTGAAAGTGGCGCTGCGGATGCGCCCCGACGTCAACCAGGCGCGGCTGGAAGTGCAGCGCGGCGACCTGGAGGTGGTAAAGACCAGGAACGGGCTGCTGCCCAAGATGGATCTGTTCATCGCCCTGGGGAAGACGGGCTACGCGGACTCCTTCGGCCAGTCGGTTTGTGACCTGGACGGCGACGCCTATGACGTGCTGGTGGGGGTGAGGTTCGAATACCCTCTGGGCAATCGCGACGCCCAGGCCCGCCACGGCCGCGCCGTCCTCAGCCGGCAGCAGTCCATGCTGGCCGTCAGCAATCTCGCCCAGCTCGTCGAGGTGGACGTCCGGTCCGCCTGCATCGAGGTCAAGCGTACCCGGGAGCAGATAACGGCCACCGCCGCGACCCGGAAATTCCAGGCCGAGAAGCTGCGGGCGGAGACCGAGAAGTTCCGCGTCGGCAGGTCCACCTCGCTGCTCGTGGCACAGGCCCAGCGAGACCTGCTGGCCAGTGAGATTGCCGAAATCCAGGCCGTGGTCAGCTACCTCGACGCCCTGGTGGAGTTACACCGGCTGGAGGGATCACTGCTGGAGCGGCGCGGCATTTCGGCCCCAGGCCGCGGGCCCGTCGTTCTCGAGGGCGAACGCTGAGGCAGCGGCATTCGTGTTTGACCGCAAGTCTTCGGAGAGGTAGATTCACTTCGCGCGGCGGTGCCGGCCCGGAATGTTGTTACAGGCGTTCTTACCCAAAACGCGCACGCCCGTAGCTCAGCAGGACAGAGCGGCGGTTTCCTAAACCGCAGGTCGGAGGTTCGAGTCCTCCCGGGCGTAACCAGGGTGTTTTGCAGGCATAGGGGGCAGGCAGTCGTCTCCATAACCGGCAGCGCGCCGCGACAGTTCATCCATCCGCCCGACGGCATGGTTCGTGCCCGTGGCCCGGGCCAGCTTGGCCAGTGCCCGCTGATGGCCGGCAGCGGGGGGGACAGCGGAAGCACTGATCATGCTGGCACCCCGCTGGCGCGGCGGCGTGCCGGAATCGGCCGCCGGCAGGAGCGCGACGCGCGAGGGCATCAAATGAAGCAAGTGTACCCCGCATTCATGTCCAGGCCCGTCGCTCACAGGTTTGTTGCTCTGCTCACGCCGCGAAGCGTTTCGGCGTGGTATTCCTGAATGGGGCGTGCCTCGGGCCTGCCGGCGCGGAGGACAGCAATGCCTTCGGCAACGGCCTCGGCGGCAGTGGCCGTGGTGACGAGCGGGATGCCGTGGGCGACGGCGTTAATCCGGATGGCCGCCTCGTCCGCCCTGGGACGGCGGCCGGAAGGCGTGTTGATGATCAGCGCGATCTGCCCGTTCTTGATTGCGTCCACGACGTGAGGGCGGCCCTCGCGGACCTTGTTGATCCGCCGATTGGCCACGCGGTGATGATCGAGGAACCGGCTGGTGCCGGCGGTGGCCAAGATCTCGAATCCCATCGCCTTCAGCCGGCGAAGTCGCTGTCGATGCCCATTACCTCGCCGGTGGACCTCATCTCCGGCCCCAGCACAGCGTCCACGCCGGGGAAGCGGTTGAACGGAAAGACCGACTCTTTCACCCCCACGTGCCGCAGGGCCGGCGCGGGGCGGTTCAGCCCCAGCGACGCCAGCGTTTGCCCCAGCATCACCCGGGTGGCCAGCTTGGCGATGGGCACGCCGGTCACCTTGCTGACAAAGGGGACGGTCCGGCTGGCGCGGGGGTTGACCTCCAGAACGTACACGTCGCGCCCGCCCAGCACCGCGTATTGCACGTTCATCAGGCCGCAGACGTTCAGCTCCGCCGCCAACTGGCAGGTGGCCTGGTGGATCTCCTGTATCGTCCCCTGGGCCAGCCGGTGGGGCGGCAGGACCATGGCCGCGTCGCCGGAGTGCACGCCGGCGTACTCGATGTGCTCCATGATCCCGGCGACGTACACGTCGCGGCCGTCGGACACCGCGTCCACGTCCAGCTCGATGGCGTCTTCCAGGAACCTGTCGATCAGCACGGC